>JALQTQ010000029.1 GCA_023263995.1 Akkermansiaceae bacterium
ATTTCATCGGAGGCGGGGGTTGATTGGCTGGAAGGGACTCATGGCTCCCTTTTCGCGGATTTGGATAATGACGGTGATGCGGACCTGGTCGTCGGTGTGGGACATGGGGTCATCGTGATGGAGAATGACGGGGCGGGGCATTTTTCCACTAAGGCCACCAAATTGTTGACCGATGGCCTTCCGTACTCGATTGCGGCGGCAGACATTGACCACGATGGGGATCTTGATTTTTTTGTCTGTGGATACAACTCCCGTTCGGGGGTGAGTCGTCACCATGTTTTCGCTCATCCGGTTCCCTATCACGATGCCAATAACGGAGGCCGGAATGCTTTGTTTCGAAACGACGGAGGTTGGCGATTTACCGATGTGACAAAGCGAACGGGGATGGGGCTCAACAATACCCGTTTTTCCTACGCAGCCTCCTGGGAGGATTACGATCAGGATGGAGATCTTGATTTGTATGTTGCCAACGACTTTGGTCGAAACAACCTCTATCGTAATGAACTCGTGCCGGAGGGGCGGGTGTTTTTTAACGATGTCGCAGCTGAGGCCGGGGTGGAGGATGTGGCTCCGGGCATGTCGGTGGCGTGGGGAGATTTTGACAATGATGGTCTTTCGGATCTTTATGTTGGAAACATGTTTTCCTCGGCTGGTAACCGGGTGGCGGGGCAGGGAAGGTTCATGCAGAACGCGGACGGGCAGACCCGTTCGGAGTTTCTTCGTCATGCCGCTGGGAATTCCCTTTTCCAAAACGAGGGCGGGGGTCGGTTTGCCGATGTCGGGGTTGGAATGGGGGTCAACCTCGGCCGCTGGGCGTGGTCCTCGAAGTTTATCGATCTCGACAATGATGGTTGGCAGGATCTGGTGGTCGCGAATGGATTTGTGACTCAAGAGGACACCGGTGATTTGTGAAGTTTTTATTGGCGGCAGGTCGTGTCGCATTCACCGCTCGATCAAAAGCTTGACCCGGAAAGTCGGTATCTTGAGTATTTTCGGGAACTCGCGGAGAGGATTCGGGCGGGTGCCTCTTTTAGTGGAAGGGAAAGAAACTGTGCCTTTCTCAATTTGGGCGGGATGAGCTTTGTTGATGCCTCGGCAGCCCTCGGTTTGAATCTGGAGCAGGACTCACGAGGTTTGGCCGTGTGTGATTGGGATGGCGACGGCGATGCTGATTTTTGGTTGAGCAACCGGACCGCGCCGAGGTTGCAATTGCTGCAGAATCAAGGAGGGGGGCGTTCGGTTTCGGTTATGTTGCAGGGAAAGCCCGAGATGGGGTCGCCTCGTGATGCCGCCGGCGCGCGGGTGGTGGTAACTTGTGGCGAAGAGGAGTTGTCAAGGACGGTGCATCTGGGGGATGGCTTCGTGAGCCAATCGAGTCGTTGGTTGAGTTTCGGCCTTGGGGAAAGAGAGATGAGCAGGTGTCGGGTTTTCTGGCCGGGAGGAAAGGTTGAAGAATTTGCCGGACTGAACGAGGGCGGCCGATTCATCCTGGTGCAGGGAACTGGGCAGGCGAAGGAGGAGAGGCGAAAAGGAAAGTCTCTGGAAGCAAGCGAAGTTGTTTTACCCGATGCCGAGGATTCGTCGCGCGTGTGGCTTTCCAGGCCTCGTCAGTTGGCGGGAGACCTCGGTCTTCCCCGGCGTGCGGTCTTCGTGAATTTGTGGTCTCGCTGGTGTGCGCCGTGTCTGGCGGAGCTAGAGGAATTCGGGCAAGCTGATGACCTGCCGATTGTCTTGATCAATGTCGATGGTGATGAGGGAGGCACTGAGGAGGAGTTGAATCGCATTCTGAAAAATCAGGGCTTCGGCGGGGAAACGATGCGCGCCAGCAACGAACTCGTCTCAGCCTTTAATGAAGTCATCCTTGATTCCGTTTATCGGCATTTGACCCTTCCTGTCCCTTCCACCTTCCTGCTGGATGACGCCGGGCAGGTGAGGGCGATCTACAAAGGGCCGGTTTCCAGCGGTATGCTCAGGGCCGATCTGGCAAGAATCTCCCGGGATCAAGGAGAGCAGAAGATGGCCTCGGTTCCATTTTCGGGCCTTTGGTCCGCAGGCTTGTTTGAAACTGACCCAATCGCAGTGGCGTCAGCGTATCAAGAGGGGGGGTATTTCGAGGATGCGAAAGCCTATCTTGAAAAATATCTCGAAAAGGATCTCGGCGAGGGTGAAGCGAGGATGAGGAGGCTCGCTGATCTGTATCTGAAGATCGGTCTGTTGGAGCGGGGGCAGGGGCGGCACGAAGCAGCGCTCTCCCATTTCCAGAAGGTGGTGCAATCCTTTCCCGGAGATCCGGGGGGAAGAATTCTTCTTGCCCTGACCTTGGCCGAGCTGGGAAGAGACGATGAAGCCCGGCAGGAAGTCGCGGATTTGCGAATGGCCCGACCTGATGACGTGAACTTCATGAATCTGGAAGCGCAGGTGTATGAGATTTCAGGAGATGACGCTCGCGCGGCAGCGGGCTATCGGAAGGTTCTCCAGTCCAACCGTCGCTATGTTCCGGCGATTCATGCTCTCGCCTCCTTGCTGGCAACTTCACGACGTGATACGGTTCGCAATGGTCCCGAGGCTTTGGTTCTCGCTCGCTTTTTGATGGGTGCACCGGGTGCCACACGGGAATTCGATTTTATTTTGACAATGGCAGATGCCCTGGCGGAGACGGGGGATATGGCCGGCGCGCTGGCTGAACTTCAGAAGGCCCGGGACTTGATCGCAGGATATGGTGACCAATCGGAACGAAGTGCAGTCGCCGCGAGAACGGCCGCCTATGAGGCTGGGAACGCTTTCCGACGTGGGAAATAGTCTGGCAGACCTTCTTTCTTGACGCCCTAGCGCATTTTCGGCTAGTTCAATGAAACCATTGCACACATTCTATGAAAATCTATCACCACCTCGCGAGCTTGCTGATCGGATTGGCAGTTGTTGTTCTCTCTGCCAAGGCAACCGGGCAAGTTGTTTTGGCGGACTCAGAGACTGAATTTTCAGGGGTCCAAGGGCAGGATGACTGGTCCTATGGATATCGTGATGTTACCAATGACGGTGGGGCCCCGAGCTATGATCCGGATGCTGACTTCATTGCTTTTGCTGACACAGATTGGGATGGCACCGCTTGGGATCTGGCACCGCAAGCTCCGTGGACGGTGATTGGCGCGACTGCTTCTCATCCCAACGGCACCAACAATTCCCCAGCGCATTGGCCTATCCGGCGATGGACGGCCCCGGCCACTGATCTCACGGGACCTACCATTTTGGCGGTCACCTGGTCGGTCGCAAAGGTCAACCCGAATGGAACCGGAGTGACTGGCCAGCTCCATTTGAACGGGGAACTCAAAAACGCGCGGGCCATCGCAGGAAATGATACCGCCGGTTATAGCATCACGAGCGTCCTGACGGTTGATGTCGGGGATCACGTCGATTTGGCTCTCACGGCGGTCGGGCCGACAGGAGACACCACTGATGGGTCTGATGGTTCGGCCACCCGGATGGTGATCGAGACGGTGGTGGATTCGGATGGCGATTTAATTGGGGACTCATGGGAGGAATCATTCTTCCCGGGAGATTTGACCGTCCTCGGGCGAGGATCTGACTATGATGCCGACGGCCTGAACGATGAGGAGGAGTATCTTGTCGGGACCAACCCGACAAATGAAGACACCGATGGCGATGGTTTGCTGGATCCGGTTGAGAACAACGATCGGCTCTTTGTTTCTGCAGGCCAAACCGGTTCGAGTCCGTTATTCGCGGACACTGATAATGACGGGGTGAATGACGGGGATGAGGTCAACGGTGATGTTTTTTCAAACCCGAATCTGGTGGATACCGATCTTGATGGTTCGGATGATGCCGTGGAACGGCTTTACGGAAGCGACCCCAATAACGCCGGAGATACTCCCCTGTCTCTCGCCTTGGCTGATTCGCGGACGGAGTTTTCAGGTGTCGATAGTCAGAAGGGATGGCGCTGGGGCTATCGCAACCTGACCCTCGATGGTGGGGCAACAGACTATGATGCCGAAACCGACTTCATTCCTTTCCCAGTGGACGGTAGCAACGCGCGGTCGGCGGCCAACTTTTGGGATGGCAACAGCTACGATTGGGCCAACGATGGCGGCAACGTCAATCCGCCTTGGACTGCCTTGGCCCGGGAAACGACCCATCCCAACGGCACCAACAATGCTGAGGAACACTGGACCATCCGGCGCTGGACGGTGAGCGGGTTGGATGAAAAGACGTCGGTGCGGGTCTTTCATCATGCCCGCAAAAACGGACCAGGCGGGGACGGAGTCACCGGGAGCATTCATCTCAATGGAGTCGAAGTGGATTCCGAAACTCTGGCCGGAAACAATATTACGGGATTCTACCGGGTCCATTACTTGAATGTCGTCAATGGCGACATCATCGATCAGGTCCTGACCCCTGAAGGTTTGACCAATCGGGCAGACGGAAATGATGGATCCTCCAATTGGATGACGATTGATACGCGGATTCCGGAAGTCCCCGTCCATTCGAATGGAAAGTATTTCATTCCAATTGGAGCGGCTGACTCGGATGACGATGGTCTTGCGGACTTCTGGGAGGAAGAGTTTTTCCCGGGAGATTTGACCCGGCTCCAATCGGGCCAAGATGCTGATGGAGATGGTTTGAACGACGAGGACGAGATGGCTTTGAGCACCCTTCCTGATCAGGCAGACACCGATGGAGACCTCTTGAGCGACGGTGATGAGGTCGCACTCGGACTCGACCCTTGTCTGGTGGACAGCGATGGCGACGGTTTCGGAGATGCGCAGGAGGTTGCGACTGGATTTGACCCAACTGATGCCGCTTCGAATATCGCCAATTCACCTGACGTCGTCGCAGATTCGCAAGCGGATTTCGCGGTGACGGGTAATCCGCAGGGAGAAATGGGGTGGGACTATGGCTACTACAACATCACCGCGAATGGAACTCCCTCCGGTTCCGCGGACTTCATCCCCTTTCCGAGTGACGGATCCTTTGCCCTCAGTGGGAGCAATTTCTGGGACGGAGCGATGTTCGACTGGGTTAACCCGGATGGTACGGCTACGAATCCTCCTTGGACCATCATCAATGCCGGCGGAGGTCATCCTAATGGGGATAACAACGGGGATGTGCATTGGGCGGGGCGACGTTGGACATCCGAAGAAGGTGGGCCCTTGGCAGTGTCTTATCAACTGGCCAAGTTGGGTCTCGGCGGCAATGGGACGACAGCGGTTTTGCTCGTCAATGGCAAACCAGTGGATCAACTCACGGTGGCTGGAAATGACGCTGTTGGTCAGAATCGATGGTTCTTCGTGAATACCAGCCCAGGGGATACGATCGAGCTGATGATCTCTCCTGAGGGCATCGATGGACTGAATGCTGACGGCAATGATAACTCGGCTTTCAGAATGTGGATCGATTCGAGGATTCCCGACAATCCGTTCCAACCTGATGGCAGTCCTTTTGTTCCTGGCGCAGGGGGCGGGGGAGTGCGCGTGCTTTCGGTGAGCTACGACAAAGAAAATTCTTCGCTTACGATGCGCTGGACCAGCCGTCCCGACCGTGAATATGCGGTGCGCCGACTCGAGTCCTCGGATCCGCTCACTTGGAGTTTTCTGGGCGGCGGCCTTCTCCCGGGGCCGGACGGAGAAACCGAGGTGACTTTCGAGAATGTGACCGATGATCATGCCATCCTGCAAGTGCTGGAACTGGAACCGTAAAGGTCGAAAAGATCCTCGTTTTTTTGGGATGGTGATAAAAAGATTGAGATCCATCAGGCGCATTCTCGGGTTCGGTTCTCTGCTCCTTGTCGGCTCCTTGACCCCGGGGCAAGAGGTGGTCATTTCCGAGTTTCTGACGTCCAACCAAACTTCTCTGGAGGATGAAGATGGTGATGGAGAGGATTGGATCGAAATCTATAATCCGGGATCGGCTGAAATCGATCTCGAAGGCTGGCACCTGACCGATGATGCGGAAAACCTGAGCAGATGGACCTTCCCGAAGGTGACCCTCTCACCGGGAGAGTATCTCATCGTCTTTGCCTCAGATAAGAATCGCAAGGATCCGGCAGGAACCCTCCATACCAATTTCAAGCTCTCCAGCGCAGGAGAGTATCTCGGGTTGGTGCGGCCCGATGGGAGGACGGTCGAGCACGATTTCGGTCCAACCTACCCGCTTCAGGTGACAGATGTCTCTTTCGGGCTGCGTCAGGAGACCTCCCCGATCGAGGTCGTGGCCAACGGAGTCGATTCACGCTATCTTGTCCCTACCTCGGGCGAATACGATGTGAAGGATGGAGCCAATGTTGATTCCTGGATTGCCATGGAATTTGACGATCGTTCCTGGGGTGTCGGGCCTTCTGGATATGGCTTCTCCTTGACTGGAGGTGATCCTTACGATGACTTCATCAACACCGACCTCGAGGCCTCGATGTGGCCTCACCATACCTCGGTTTATCTTCGGATTCCCTTTACTCTAGACGACCCCTCGGGCCTGACTGAACTCACCCTGCGCATGATGGTCGATGATGGATTTGTGGCCTACCTCAACGGAGATCCCGAACCCATTGCCGAACTGAACAGCCCGTCGCCGGATCAACTTTCCTTTGACTCCCGAGCGACAAATTCAAATTCAGATGCGGATGCGCTCGTTGGCGCGGAGTTTGCGGTAGACGCGGGGCTCCTCAATCCCGGATCCAATCTTTTGTGCATCCATGGACTGAACCGCTCCGCGAGCAATTCCGACGCCTTGTTTGTGGCCCTCCTTGAAGGGGCAGTGGTCACCAGTTCCCTTGAAGAGGCTTATTTCCAGTCTCCTACCCCGAATGCTCCCAACAGAGCGGGAGAAGACATCCCCGGCCCTCTGGTCAGGAGGGTGACCAGCGGGCTTCCACCCATCGACCCCTCTCTCGAGGAGCTTTTGATTGAAGCGGATGTGGTGCAAAGCGTGAATCCGCTGGGTGAGGTCAGTCTTCGCTGGAGGGTGATGTATCAGGGGGAGTCCAGTCTTGCTATGGTCGATGATGGTACCGGACGCGACCGGATTGCCGGGGACGGGGTCTACACCGCATCCATTCCTCTTGGTCGTCTTTCGGCGGGTGAGATGCTACGCTGGCGCGTTGTCGCCATGGATGACCAGTCAAACGCAACCACGGCGCCAGCTTTTGATGATCCACGGGACTCCCCCGAGTATTTCGGAACGATCGCAAAAGACCCGTCGGTCGACGATTCAAACTTGCCGGTCTTGCATTGGTTCACGGCAAGTCCGGCCGGCTCGGAGACGGTGAGTGGAGCCCGGGGTTCGATTTACTATCTCGGAGAGTTCTACGATAACATCCAGGCCGACCGACATGGCCAGTCAACGGGGGGCTTCCCCAAAAAGAGCTTTGATATCGACTTCAACAAAGGAAAGCGGTTCCGACCTTATGAAGGAGGGCCGCGTGCCAAGGACATTAATCTTCTAACGAATTGGGCCGACAAGTCCAAGACCCGAAACACCATTGGTTACGAGATCATGAGGAGGGCGGGGCATCCGTCCCACTACGCCTTTCCCGTCCGGGTGCAGCAAAATGCCCGTTTCTTCAGTATTGCGGATCTTGTGGAAGATGGTGATGACCGTTACTTGGAGCGGGTTGGTCTCGATGGTGAGGGTGCCCTTTACAAGATGTACAACCGGCTTGATTCATCATCGAGCGGGGTCAACAAGAAAACCCGAAAGGACGAAGGAAATGCCGATCTTGCCGGTTTGATTGCGGGGCTAGGACTGGGAGGCGATGCGAGGCTTCGATACGGATACGACAATCTCAATGTCCCGGAAACAATCAATTATCTTGCGGCCATTGATATGACCAACAACCGCGATCACGGGCATAAAAACTACTATCTTTATCGTGATACCAACGGCACCGGGGAATGGTGCCCCTTGGTCTGGGATATCGACTTGTGTCTCGGGCGCAATTGGCGCAGCGGCATCGCTTACTTTGACGACGTTTTCACCAATAATGCTCTTCGGGCCGGGGCGTCCAACCGGCTGAAGCAGTTCGTCTTCAATGATCCCACTCTCGACTCTCTCTATTTGCGGCGAATGCGCACTTTGATGGACGAGATGCTGGGGTCCCCTGATGCTCCGCTCGATGACCTGGCCGGGCGGGTGAGAGATCTCGTGGCCCTTATCGATCCGAGGAATGATTCCCCGTGGTCCGGGAGTGATGATGCCGACCGCGATTACCAAAAGTGGGGTTCTTGGGGGAATCGAAACGCGATGCGTCCGGCGGCGGATCGGATCATCAACGAATTTATCCCCACCCGGCGGGCCCAGTTGTATTCCTTGGGACAAATTCCTCCGGCTCAGAACCCGGACGTCCGGGTCGAATTTGGAGAAATTGAGTTTAATCCGGTGGCGTCCGGGGCTTCGGATGATCAAAGTGGAGAGTTTTTCGTGCTGAGCAACCCCAATGCGGTAGCTGTGGATTGCTCCAACTGGAAGATCTCCGGGGGGATTTCAATGACCCTGCCTCCGGGATCTGTCATTCCTGCGAATGGTGTCCTCCATGTTGCCCGCGAGGCGGTTGGTTTCCGGTCCCGCTTGTTGAGTCCCAAAGCGGAGGAAAAGCGTTACCTCGTCTCGGGATACGGGGGACAGCTGTCAGCCCGGGGGGAAGGGTTGGTGCTCTCCGACACGAACGGCCGGGTAGTCGAGTCGATCTCGTTCGAGGGTTCCCCGACCCCCTCCCAAAGTTTCCTCCGCGTCAGCGAGATCCATTATCATCCTTCGGAGCCCAGTGAGGCCGAGCGGACCGCGCTCCCGGGGATCTCGTCCGAAGACTTCGAGTATATCGAACTGATGAATGTCGGAGATTCGCTGCTTGAGCTAGAGGGGGTGCGCTTTGTCGATGGGATCTTTTTCGTCTTTGCCTCTGGGGCGAGGCTGGCTCCCGGAGAGCATCTTCTTGTCGTGGCAAACTTGGAGGCATTTGAACTGCGATACGGGAGTCAACTTCCGGTGAGGGGAGTCTTTCAGGGACGGCTCGACAATGGCGGAGAGTCCTTGCAGATCCTCGATGGGGCAGGGGAAAATGTTCTCGAGTTTTCATTCAAGGATGACTGGTACCCTCAGGCCGACGGTTTGGGTCGCTCTCTCGTTCTTCGCGATCCTTTGGGGACCGCCCCGACTGATTTTGATGTGGCTTCCAGTTGGGGAGTGAGCATGACACCGGGCGGTGACCCCGGTGTTGCGTCGACTGATGTTGCGCTGACTTTTGAAAGCTGGAAATCCGAGATTTTTTCAGAGGGCGAATTGGCTGATCCCATGATCACGGGATCAGAAGTGGATCTTGATCGGGACGGCCTGACCCTTTTTGAGGAATATGCCTTTGGGATGGATCCGGGGATCGCCAACCAGGTGGCTCCCTATCGGGCTGCGAGACAAGAGGTGGATGGGAAGGAGGTTTTTGCGATCACTTATCGAAGTCGACCTGATGCGATCGATCTCGTCTATCAGATCGAGTCGAGTGTGGATATGATGGATTGGAACGTGCTTTCGACCCGTGTGGGGGAGGCGGTCGATGAAGGAGGAGGAGTGGAATCTGTGACGGTGGGCGAAGAGTTTTCGACGCTCGGTGAGGGTTCTCGTTTTCTCCGTCTTCGGGTTTCCTTGTGGGGTCGGTAGCGGCGGGTGCGTTTGTGGGAAGCGGGTGAAATAGGCCTTGAAAGTATGCCTGATGTGAAGGATATCCGGGCTCATGACGATTGAGGAGCGTAGTGGTCGGATTGTTCACAGGCGGAGACCACAAGGGCTGGCGGCCTGTCTTCTGCCATTTGAGGCGGATGGCTCAATCGCCCGGGGGGCTTTTGAAGATGCCGTGATTCGGACCCACCAAGTCGGTTTATCCTGTGCGGTCAACATGGACACCGGTTACGCCAACTATCTGACTGATGCCGAGCGACGAAAGGTCCTTGATTGGACTCGAGAGGCTCTTGGGAACGGTCCGGGTTTTGTAGGTGGGGTTTTTGTTGAGGGGCTGGAAGGTGATTTGGTTGATCTTTATCTCAGAGGAGCGGATGCCGTGGTCGAGAAGGGAGGAACGCCCATCCTTTTTCAGACCACCCGGTTTCACGACTGGTCCGGCGAGAAAATCATCGAACTTTACGCCACCGTCTGCGAGCGCTACCCGGAGGTGTTGGGCTTTGAGCTGGGGCGGATGTTTGCGCCCAACGGCATGATCTACTCCGAGGAGGTCATCCGGGGGTTGATGGCGATTCCCTCCCTCAAGGGCATCAAGCATTCCTCTCTGAGTCGGGGCGAGGAGCTGAAACGTCTGGCCTTGCGCGACGAGGTCCGTCCAGATTTTCGCATCTACACCGGGAACGACCTTGGGATTGATATGATCGAGTATGGCTCGGACTATTTGCTTGGGCTGGCTGCCTTTTGCCCGGAGAAATTCGCTGAGCGCGATCGTTTGTGGGCCGAGGGAGACGATCGCTACTACGAGCTTAGTGACGCTTTACAGTATCTCGGGAACGTCGGCTTCCGTCACCCGGTCCCGGCCTACAAGCACAGTTGTGCGGTTTTCCAGCATCTGCTCGGTCGGATTCCGTCGAGCGAGCCCCACCCCCTCAGCCCGCGGCGACCCGAGTGGGAAAAGGAGATGATGGCGGATTGCGCGCGGCGGCTGGGATACGAGGGATAGGAGGCAATGAGCTATCAGGATCTGGCTGTTCACACCTTTACCACCAAGCCGTGGTCGATTGGCGAATGCATCGAGGGCTATGCGCGGCGAGGCATCGGAGGCATTTCCATCTGGCGGGAGACGGTGGAAGGGGAGGACCTTGGTCGCGTGGCCCGGCAGGTGCGCGATGCCGGGCTCCAAGGATTGTCTTTGGTCCGCGGGGGCTTCTTCACCGGAAAGACCGCGAAGGAACGCAAAGATGCCTTGGAGGTGAACCGTCAGGTAATTCGGGAAGCCGAGTTGCTCGGGCTGCCATCGGTCGTTTTGGTCTGCGGCGCGACGGTGGGGCAGAATCCCCGCACCAACTACGGGCAGATCCGTGACGGCATCGGGGCCCTGGCCGATGAGGCGGAGGAGCACGGAGTCCGCCTCTTGGTGGAGCCGCTTCATCCGGTCTATGCCGGTGACCGGTCGGGCATCCCTTCCTTGCAGGTGGCCAACCGGCTTTGTGAGGAACTGAACCACCGGAACGTGGGGATCGCCCTTGATGTCTATCACGTCTGGTGGGAACTCGATCTCGATGAACAGATCGGATGCTGCGCCCGTGGGGGCTGGCTTGATGCCTATCACATTTGCGATTTCAAACCGGATCAAGGCGATCCCCTCCTCGATCGCGGGATCATGGGGGAAGGGTGTGTCGATCTCAAGGGCATCGATCGAATGATGTCCGAGAATGGTTTTGATGGGATGCGGGAAGTCGAGATTTTTTCCGCAAAATGGTGGGAGCGCGACCAGAATGAGTTTCTCGATGAAATTTTGCAGGCTTACGACAGCCATTACCGATAAACCGCCGAGCAAGGACAATATGGAACGAATTGGTATCATTATGAACGGCGTCACCGGGCGCATGGGAACAAATCAGCACCTTGTGCGCTCCATTCTCGCGATTCGCGAGCAGGGTGGAGTCAGGCTCAAAGATGGGACCTGCCTGATGCCCGATCCTATTTTGACCGGACGCAATGAGGAGAAGCTCAAGGCTTTGGCCGAGAAGTATGCTGTGGAAAAGTATTCCACTGATCTTGACGCTGTGCTGGCCGATGACTCTTATCCTGTCTTCTTCGATGCTTCAGGCACGCCCTATCGGGTGGGTTTTCTGGAGCGGGCGATTGCTGCCGGAAAGCACATTTACTGTGAAAAGCCGACGGCGGTGGACCCGGCTGAGGCCTACCGCATTGCCGAGGTGGCCGAAGAGGCCGGGGTAAAAAATGGCACCGTGCAGGACAAGCTCTGGCTCCCCGGAATTCAGGCCTTTTTGCAGCTGAAGAAGGACGGGTTTTTCGGAGAGATCCTTTCGGTCCGGGGTGAGTTTGGCTACTGGGTGTTCTCGGGACACGATAAGGAGCAAGCGGCTCAGCGCCCGAGTTGGAATTACCGCGAAGAAGACGGGGGTGGCATCATCATCGACATGCACTGCCACTGGCGTTATGTCATCGACAATCTTTTCGGCAGGATCACCGGTGTTTTCACGCATGCTGCCACTCATTTGCAGGAGCGGATCGACGAGAACGGGAAGCCCTACCGTTGCACCGCTGATGATTCGGCCTACGCCCTTTTCAAGACCGAGACTGGAGTGGTTTGTCAGTTCAACTCATCTTGGGACGTTCGGGTCCGACGCGATGATCTTCTCACGATGCAGGTCGACGGAACCAAAGGCAGTGCTATCGTGGGGCTGCGCAAGTGCTGGGCCCAGAGTCTGGCCAAGACTCCGCGTCCGGTTTGGAACCCCGACGTCGACAGTCTCATCGACTATTATGCCAACTGGGAAGTCGTCGATCCCGGACCTTGCGACAATGCCTTCAAGGTGCAGTGGGAGTTGTTTCTCAAGCACGTGGCGTGCGACGAACCCTTTCCTTGGACCTTGCGTGAGGGGGCTAAGGGAGTCGAGCTAGCCGCCAAGTCTTGGGAGAGTCACCGCCAAGGTTGCTGGGTGGAGGTGTAGATTTTCCCGATTCGGGCCTTGCGGTGATTCGCGGACCTTGTTGATGCTTCCGAGGCACCCACAATATGGAAACAACCTTACACCTTCCCGAAAGTCAAATGGCCTGCTCGATCAAGCAGGTTATCTCGTCACTCCACAACCAAGGTCTTGATCCGAAGCATGACAAGAAAAACTGGGGGGACTGGATCAATCTGCCGCCTCACCAGACCGTGATCAGCATTGCTTCGGAACGGGGCATGACCCGCTCGGCTACCATCGAATATGCCGAAGGAGAGGATGATTATCTGGAAATCCCGATCATTTCGGCCTTCCGAGATCTTGGGTGGTATGGCATCGACGAAGATGGGGAATATCGGCTGTGAAAGGACCGATGACCATGGCCTCTCATCAAACCACCCTTTGGGATCATTTTGCTCCCCGAACTTCATTTGTTGCGCATTCGCAATTGATCAGTGACTGTTCTTCGGGAGGAGATGATCACCTCCGTTCATAGCGATGAAAGGACTTCTGATAGGAACTGGAGCGATCGGAGCCTATGTGGCTCTTCAGGTGTGGATTCTCCCCTCAATGGGAATCCGAACGTGAGCCACCGGTGGGATGTCCCCAGGTGGGGGATGAGGATTTCTCCAGTTTGCGTCTCCGGTCGGAGAGCAAGGAAAGGGCAAAGCCCCGGGCCCGGGTGGGGATGATCCTCCACCGTTGCCTCACGCCAATGATTCCGCGAAGTGAGGCGATGAGATGGTTCCGGTTTTCTTCCGGGGATGATCGCGATTTGGGATCGCCAAGACCGTCGAAAGGGCTATCTCGGAGGGGATGAGCAGCGAACGGGGAACCAGAGAATTTGCAGACGTGCGCACGCATGTCCCTAGTTTGGCAAGGCATCCCGGCGGGGTCCGCCTTCTCGAGGGTTTCTTGGGCTACCCCAAAATCAGGCGGGCTTTTTCGGAATCGGCCGGGGAAGCCAACCCCTTTGCGGCGACCGCTCGGAGGCTGGGTCTCGCGATTCGTGTCGAGGGATTGGCCGAAAAGGTCCCGCGTGAAGGTCCAGTCGTGGTGCTAGCCAACCACGGACACGGGGGAGCCGACGCTCTCGCTCTGATGGCGGTGATGTGTGACCTGCGGCCCGACTTTCTCACCCTTGCAAACCGGGAAGTGACCTTGCTCAAAGGGGTGTCTCGCAACATCATTCCAGTCAGTTTGTTGGACCCGGAGACTCGCGGGAGCAATCCGGCCGGGCTCCGGGCCACCCTCAAGCATGTCCGTGAGGGCGGAGCCCTCGGGGTTTTTCCGGCCGGCCGGGTGGCTTACTGGCAGGGCGATCGCATCAAAGACCCACCCTGGAATCCTCACATCATCAGACTCCTTCAGAGGATGGACACCCCGGTGGTGCCGCTCTGGTTTTTCGGGAGACCGCCCGCTTGGATCCCGGTGCTTTCGAAACTCTCAGGCTTTGTTCGCACCGCGCTCATTCCAACCGGACTGGCTCGAATGAAGGGGCGTGAAGTCGTTGCTCGGGCTGGTGAGCCGGTCGAGAGTCGCCGCCTAAAAGAGCTGGGATGGCAGGCTGCCCCCTGGCTGCGGAAGCAACTCGAGGCCCTAGCGGAAGCGGGGAATTAAACGAGCATCGATCAGATCAATTTTTCGTTATGGTATTTCGATGTGACTTGTCAGGCCAGAATTGCTAATTCGCTGGAGATGACCGCCGCCGGGACTATGAATGACACCATGAAAGCAGGCCATGAGCCCATTGCGAGACCGCTGGAGAAGTCGGCGATTTTGAATGATTTGGCCGGGTTGCAGAGTGACGGTCCCATCGCGACTCAAGGGCCATTGGATATTTACCTGGCCCCGGCAGATGCCATCCCCAATGTTCTTTTGGAGATTGGACGTCTTCGCGAGGTGACTTTCCGGGCTGTGGGTGAGGGTTCGGGCAAGGCCCGCGATCTCGATCGCTACGACCAATCCTACCTTCACTTGTTCCTTTGGGACCGGGAAAAGCAGCAGTTGGCCGGCGGCTATCGTCTCGGCCGTACCGACCTGATCTTGGCGGAGTTTGGATTTGACGGGCTCTACAGTGCCTCGCTCTGCGAATTCAACGATTCTTTCCTCGACTACCTCAATCCTGCCCTTGAATTGGGCCGTTCTTGGGTCCTGCCCGGGTATCAACGGTCGTTGCATTCCCTCTTTGGGCTCTGGAAGGGGATCGCCTGCTTCGTTGTCCGTTATCCGCGCTACCACAAACTCTTCGGAGCCGTCAGCATCAGCGACGACTACACGGCAATCTCCCAGAACCTCATTGTGCGTTACTTCCGACGAACGAAACAGGATCACACTTGGCAGGGAGCAGTGAAGCCCATCCTGCCCTTCCACGACCAGCCTGACGAGATCAGCAATGCCTTGGCAACTGTTGAACAAGTGTCGGCCGAGGTCGCTCGTCATGAACCCGATGGAAAGGGAATTCCGGTGCTACTGCGCCAATACTTCAAGATGAACGCGACCTTGCTGGAATTCGTCTATGATCCCAACTTTCAGCATTGCCTCGATGCCATGGTCTTGGTCGATCTCCACCGGGCACCCGCCTCTCTTCTGCAAAAATACATGGGGCGGGAGGGATACCGCTCCTTTTGTGAGGGGGGACGCGAAGGTCAGGGGCATTGAAGGTCATGCGCGGAAGGCGCTTGCGATATGGCCACCTCGCCGGAGGATCTTGAGGAAAAAGCGAAGCAGAGTAGGTTTTTCAGGTGGAACAGGCAAAGAGCAAACAAGAGCCCCGAACAATCCGCTGGAAATTTCTGCTGCGGGTTGAACTGGTCTTGATGGTGGTGTGGGTCGTCCTTCGACTCGTCCCGATCGTAGAGGAATCGGGCTCGGTGGGTGCGGTCAATCTGGCCTTTCTGGTGCTGAATGGTGGGTTTTTGGTGGTCTGGCTTGTCTTTTTCAGTGGTTTGTCCATGGGCCTGCGCTTGGTTGGAGCTGCGTTGGCTCTCCTTCTCCCTGCAATGGTGAAAATGGATGGTCATACCGGGAGCTTCTTTCCCCAGTTTTCATGGCGCTGGACCAAAACTTCGGCCACCGAGCTTCCCGAACTCACGGGACGGATGGCCTTGGAGGGGGAGCTCCGGTCGGCCGAAGGAGAAGCGAACTTTCCTCGCTTTCTTGGTGCCAAAATGAACAACCACGTTTTGGGTGCCGGGCTGCCCCAAAGATGGTTCGACCAGAAACCGAAGGAGATTTGGCGTCGTCCTATCGGGGAAGGCTGGTCTTCCTTTTCAGTTGTGGGAGGGTTCGCCTTCACCATGGAACAGCGAGGTCCGCTCGAAACGACGCTTTGTTATGAACTGAAAACCGGTAAGCCAGTCTGGGTCCACCAGGAAAAGGTGCGTTTTGAGGAATCGATGGGGGATGATGGTCCCCGTTCCACGCCCACCGTGTCGAACGGCTATGTCTTTTCGCTCGGTGCCACCGGAATTTTGAACTGCCTTGATGCCCGCACGGGTAAGATGATCTGGGGAAAGGATGTTCTCGCTGCAGCCGGTCACGCCGTTCCTCAATGGGCCAAAAGCGGCAGCCCGCTGGTGGTCGACGGCAAGGTGGTGGTGACCTTGGGAAGCAAGGCCGAGAAGAACCTGGCGGCATTCGAAGTGGCCACCGGAAAGTTGGTTTGGCGCTCCGGTGATTATCCCAGCTCCTACGCCTCACCGGTCGTGGCGGAGTTGGCGGGGAAGCGCCAGATCGTGGCCCTTCAGCAAACGTCGGTCGACGGATACGACGTCGAAAGCGGGGCGATCCTCTGGTCCTTTCCCATTGGCAATGCCCAGAGTAACTGCGCGACGCCTATGATCGTCGGCGATACTGTGATCACGAGTGGGGGATATGGGTATGGAACCCACCGGATTAAGATCAGCAGGAGTGGTGATGATTTTGAAGCGGAGGAGCTCTGGCACAGCCGCAAGCTCAAGGCCAAGTTTGCTGATTTGCTCGTTTATCAAGGGTATCTTTATGGATTGAATGAAGGTCGTATGGTCTGCCTTGACCTGAAGGACGGCAAGGCTGCTTGGCGCGGAAGCAACTTCGGGCACGGTCAGTTGCTCGGGGTGGGAGACCACGCGATTATTCAGCATGAGGATGGAGCCATTTCTGTCATGGCCCTCAACTCTGAAAAAGAAACGGTCGTCAACGAGTTCGAAGCCCTTGATCACCGTACCTGGAACCACCCCGTGTTAGCGGGCAATCTCCTCTTGCTGCGAAACGACCGCGAAGCGATCGCCTTTGAATGGTGAGTGATGGGACGAAATTGGCAATGACGAGCGAAATTGATTCATCGGGGCGACCCCAAAGAACCCGCAGTGATTGCAGCAGGCGAAATTCTTGTTATCGTCCCGGGAACTAAGATTGCCCCTGATGAACTGCCTCCCATACCGTTTGTTTTCGTTTCTTGCACTTTTGTGCGTCCAGTTTGTGGCTCTTTTTCCTGCGGTCCTTTTCGGTAAGCCGGTGAAAGTCTTCATTCTTTCTGGCCAATCCAACATGGTGGGCGCGGGCAAGGTGGATGGTGGGGGAACGCGTTGGGGCGAGGAGATGATCGATCCGGTCGTTTCGGTCTACCCGGGCTCCTACGATCCGGCGGTGGACTATGATCAGCTCAAGCCAATTCGGACGCTCCAACTGGAGAGCTTTGGCGGGGTGAAGCCGACGCCCTATCCGGACGGGGGGGTGCAGGTGGTGCGAGGCTTCGTGCAGCCGAAGGAAACCGGAATCTATGAGTTCCGTCCCGGATACGGTGCCTCCTCACAATGCCTCATGGAGGTGAACGGCAAGGAGGTGCATCGTCAGGAGGTCGGCGGGGAAGCGGTTCGTCGCGAGCTCAAGTTGGAGGCGGGGAAGAAGGTGCCCTTCAAGATCACCTATTTCACCCGGGAGGCCAATGGTCTCGGCTGGACGGCCCGGCTTGATGTTCCGGGTTCCTTGAAGACTTTGGTGAAGTTCGAGGGAAAGTATCCCTACCTCATCAATCGCAAAGGTCAGTGGGTGGCGCGTGATGATGTTTATTACCGCGGAGTGGTCACGGCGACAGGGAGTCACTGGCTCGGAGTGGCGGGCGGACGCATCGGCCCGGAATTGGGATTCGGGCACGCTGTGGGTGAGGCCCTCGAGGAACCGGTGTTGGTACTCAAAACCTCGCAGGGAAACCGCTCGCTCGGGTGGGATTTCCTGCCACCCGGAAGCAAACAGTATGAATTTGAGGGGAAGATCTACGCCGGTTATGGCGAATCTCCCCTAAGCTGGGAAAAGGGGAGCAAGGCCGAGCCCATCAATTGGTATGCGGGCAAGCAATACGACGAGTGTTTTTCGGCGGCGCATGAGGTTCTCGACAACTTCGACGAGCAGTTTCCACACTGGAAGGGGCGGGGATACGAGATTGTCGGCTTTGCTTGGTGGCAGGGGGACAAGGATCGTTACAATCTTGCTCATGCCGCGAAGTACGAGGAAAACTTGGTTCGCCTCATCAGGAGCCTGCGGGAGGAGTTCAAGGCTCCCACGGCCAAGTTCGTGGTGGGCACCTTGGGGCAGACCTCAAAGAATCTCGTTCCCACCAACGACCTGGAAAAAGCCGAGAAGATGATCATCGACGCCAAGTTTGCGGTCGACGGCGATTCGGGGAAATACCCGGAATTCAAGGATAATGTGCTCACCGTTTACAGTCACCCACTCTCACAGGGCGGGGCCTCCAACAGTCACTACAATGGCCATGCCCAGACATACATGGACGTCGGCCTTGCGATGGGGCAGGCCATGATTGAACTGATTGAAAGACAGGAGGATTAGCAACACCCGACTCTTACACCTTGGTCAGGGCGAGGTCACTGATCTGATTTCGCCCGGGTCTTCCGCTGGCCGTGTTTTTTCTCCCTCTTGAGACCGAATGCCCGAGTTTGGCCCCGGACTGTTTTGGCCTAACCTTTCGTGTGGAAATCGCCACCGAGGGCGAGGTGGAGGTCAATGCGGTTTTGTAGGCGCTGGTTCTTGAGGCGAATCAGTGAGATCCCGGCCGCCTCGGCTCGGCGTTGCGCTTCAAGGTATTCCAAAAAAGAAGCACCATCAATCCCCAGGCTAATGTCGGAGAGGGCGCGCTTGACCGCGAGTTGGGATTGTTTGACCTCCTGCTTCAAAAAGCCTTCCTGCTCGGCGAGCGAGCGGTCGGTTTCAATCGCTGATTCCAACTCGCGAAAGGCGAGGAGGGCAAGGCGGACGTAGTCTTCAATGGCGGCACGATTTTGATCGAGGGCGGCGCGGGCCCGAGCCGAAAGGGCTCCACCTTGGTAGATCGTTTGGGCGAGCGATGAGGCCACGCTGTAGACCAGGAAGTTGGGATCGAAGGCCCGGCGGACCGCGGTATCACCACCGGAAGCCCCCGAGCTCAGGCGCAGGTTGGGGAGGAGGTTTTTGCGGGCTGCTTCTGCATCAAGGGCTGATGATAACAGACGAGCCCGTGCAGCCTGCAGATCGGGGCGCCGTTCCAAAAGTTCGGCGGGCAAACCCACTGGGATACGGTCGGTGAGGTAGGGGAGTTCAGACGACGACGCCACCGCTGCGGCCGGATAGCGACCGAGCAGGACTTCGAGGTTTCGGGCGGCATTGTCGCGGTCGAGCTGGCGTACGCTGAGGCTACGGCGGGAATTTGCCACGTTGTTGCGGGCGAACTGAACATCGACTGCGCGCAGGGTGTTCGCTCTGTAGCGTCGCTCCACCACTCCCAGGGCGGTGGCGAAGGATTCCACGTTGGTTTTTGCGAGGGTGAGCTGTTGTTCGGCGGTGACAAGGTTGCACCACGCCTGTGCGGTGTTGGCTGCGAGCGAGAGTCGGGCCCCGCGGAAATCGGCCACCGAAGCGGCATAATCTGCACGGTTGGCGTAGTCGAGGTCGCGTAAACGCCCCCAGAGGTCCGGTTCCCAAGCCGCGTTGAGAGAAAGGGAGTAGGACTCGGAAAATGAGACTACCTTGCCATCGCTTTGCCGGTAAGAGGTCGAGGCACTGAGATTTGGAAGGCGGGCGGCCCTGCCGATGATGGTTCCTGCGCGAGCGGCCTTGAGGCGATAGGCTGCGGCCTTGAGGCCCTGGTTTTTCTCGAGGGCTTCCAGCACCACCTTTGTCATGCGAGGATCACGAAATTCGGTGAGCCAGCCGGTCGCGATCTTCTGGTTCTGGCCCGATTCCGCCTTTGCGAATGCGGCCGGCAGGTCGAGGGTTTTCGTGGCAATCGCCTGCGGCCCCCTGAGAGCTTCGCAGGAAACCTGAAGAATGGCCAAGCCTCCGATCAGGGAGGCGGTGAAAAACGATGATCGGGCAGAAGAGGCTCGGAGCACGCCGGAGTCTGAACACAACAGGGAAACTTTCCAGTGCGGAGTGATCAGATCGACCAAATGACTGACGGGGTCCAAATCTCTCACCAATCTTTCAGGGGATACGTAAGTCATTCCCTAAGCTGGGCTCGCAAAAACGCTGGCACGATCTCCCGCGCTGGCTATCCTTTTTGAGTGGATGAAATCACCTCGAAACTGATCGATCTTGCCCTGAGGGAGGATATCGGCCCGGGCGATGTCACCTCGGGATATTTTGTGCCGGAGCGACGAATGGCTCGTGGGCTTGTGGTCGTCAAGGAAGACGGCGTGCTGGCCGGGGTGGAGACGGCGGCCGAAGTCTTTCGTCGGGTCGATGAAAAGACCGAGGTTCACATGATGCTCGAGAGCGGGAGTCATGTTAGTGCACCAGCCTATGTGCTCGAGGTTCGGGGAAGATCGCGCGCGCTCCTCACCGCAGAGCGGGTGGCCTTGAATTTTTTGCAGCGCCTTTCTGGGGTGGCTACTCAGACAAGGGCCTTTGTAAAGCGGGTTGAAGGAACAGGGGTGCGGATTTTGGACACTCGTAAGACGACCCCGGGATGGCGGGCCTTGGAAAAGGCGGCGGTAGTGGCTGGCGGTGGCATGAATCACCGTATGGGCCTCTACGACCGGGCCATGGTAAAGGATAATCATCTTGTGTCCGAGGGTGGATTGGAAGCTTTGCAGGAGGCCATCACCCTCCTGAAAAAGGAAAAGCCAGGAGTGCGAGTTGAGCTGGAAGCCGATCGCCTTGAGCAGGTTCGCGATTTTTTGACCCTAGATGGCGTGGATTTCCTCCTCCTCGATAATATGGATCTCGACATCTTGCGGGAAGCAGTGGCGATGCGTGGCGATGGTGGGCCTCTCCTCGAAGCGAGCGGTGGAGTCAACCTGGACACGGTGGCCGGGATCGCGGCCACCGGCGTTGATTTCATCTCGGTCGGAGCGCTCACCCATTCGGCGCGAGCGCTCGATCTCTCGCTGGAGTTTCTTGAGGATGAAGAATGAGAGCGAGTGGGACGGCGCGGTCTTGCGGGACCTCTCGTCCGATTGGGCCGAGCGGG
>JALQTQ010000002.1 GCA_023263995.1 Akkermansiaceae bacterium
CAGAAGCCTCTACAGCTCCTGACTTTTTCGCCAACCTAAATTGCGCTGGAAACTTGAATCCAAGCGACCAAAGAATTGAATCTCCGTGAGGGTCAGGTGAATCGGACCCGCTTGTGGCAAAACTTTCGCGAGACTCATCTCACTCATCAACGAAGCTATCTCGCTCGCCTCCATTATGTTCATCAGAATGCGGTCCACCATCGACTCGTTGCTCATGGTTCTCAGTGGAAATGGTGCAGCGCTGCGGCCTTCAAAAAAGCGGTCACGCCAGCATGGCTTAAAACGATTATGAGTTTCCAATACGATCAAATTGCGGCCAAGGATGGAGACTGATTCCATTGGACTGCGGCAGCAGGCTGCCGCTTTTGATCAGGCCAGCCTGCTGGCCAACGCAGCAGGCTGCGTTTATCCAAAAGCGGCAGCAGGCTGCCGCAGTCCAAGAAGAACTCCCTGAAGCTGATCACCCCTATTCTCACCCTTGTTCCTCTTCCCTCCAAAGACAGCGTTCGGCAAGACGGTTCCCAAGAGCCGGATCTGCACTCAGGTCAATGCGACCCGGCGAATCCGTGATCTGTTCACCAAGCAAGTCGCAGAGATCAGGTGGGCCCACAAACTCTCGCCCGAGACAATCCACCTGCCTGCGAAGCCTGGTGTGCCGGAGATCGAGGTCTTCGACATCCAGCTGAAAACACTGACCTGCGACGAGGCGGTGCTGGAAACCGTCGATCGGGCGATTCCGTTCCCCATTATCCACCGCATCTTTTCGGAGAAGGGAGTGGCCTACAGTGCCGCCCACAAGCGACCCAGTGAAGCGGATTCCAGCCAGTGGGTCGTCGGCCCCCGCTTCACTTCATCCTTCAACCCTCAACCTTCATCCTTCGAAAAGCCGCTTCCAGCGGCGCTCGACCTCGGTAAGTTGTATGCGGCCCTCCTCGCCAGCCTCATGCCGCTTCCTGCACGCCCCAAGGAATCCCTCACCAGTCAGATCGCTCGCTGCGAGCGATTCCGGATTCTCAAACGACAGGTCGACCAGCTTACCGCCAGGGTCCATCGCGAAAAACAGTTCAACCGCAAGGTGGCTCTGAATCAGAAGCTGAAGCCGCTGAAGGCCGAGTTGAAGGCCCTTTCGGCCCTATGAATCTTTCCAAACGAAAAGCTCCTTACTCTTGAGATTGTCCCAGCCTTCTTGCCAGAATCTGCTCGATTGAGCAGTAGAAATAATAAAGGATCCCGTAGCTACCGAAGACGATTGAATTTTACTCAACATGCCCACTGCCTCCCAGATTAAAGCTCTCCTCTCAAGCCACTCTGCTGGGGACGCCGAGCGCTTCCACGCGGTCGCCCTTCAGATGGCTGCGGCGGAGGCCCGGAAAGGGCACCAAAAGCTCGCAGATGAGATTAGAGAGTTGGTCAACAAGTCCCGTCGTAATGCGCAGTCTGGCAATATCCGCCAGAAAGTTCATAGCCTGGCCGCTCCTCAAGGCGAAGCGGGTGAATTGCTCGAGGCCAGCGAGAGTCACCTTCGGCTATCCGATTTAGTCCTTGAGGATTCTCTCCGGGAGCGAGTCGAGCGGATCGTCCAAGAGCAAAAGAACCTCAGTAAGTTGAAGGAAAGAAATCTCCGACCACGGCAACGCCTGCTTTTCACTGGTCCTCCCGGGTGCGGAAAGACGATCACTGCTTCGGCTCTGGCAAATGAGCTTCGCCTCCCGCTTTTTGTGGTGAGGCTTGACTCGCTCATCAGCCGATACCTCGGTGAGTCACTCTCCAAGCTGCTTCTCATTTTCGATGCGGCCGAGAAGCATCGTGCCGTCTACCTTTTTGATGAATTCGACAGCATTGGCTACACTCGGGATGCCAGTGGTGATGTCGGTGAAATGCGGCGCGTTCTCAATGCCTTCCTCGTCTTCATCGAAAAGATGAAGAGCAACAGCCTTATCATCGCAGCCACCAACTACGGTCAGCGGCTCGATCAGGCCCTCTTCCGTCGGTTTGACGACCTAGTCGAATTCGGCCTTCCCGAGACTCCGCAGATCCGGCAGACGATCAAGCGCCTCCTGCGGGACGTAGAGAACGAGGAATTTGACTGGAAGAAGATCGAGCCTGCGGCCAAGGAACTCAGCTACGCGGAGATCACGCGAGCCACGGAGGAGGCCATCAAGGAGATGATTATTCACGATCTTAACATGGTGACTGACAAGGCACTCGTCAGGGCCCTGAGCGAACGGCGCATGAACCTTCGTTTGTAATCATATCCACTTTTCCATGAGAATCCGCTCGTTAACTCTAAAAAACTTCCGATGCTTTCCGGACCTCCAAGTGCCGGTGGAGTTTGACAACTCGATGACTGTTCTGGCGGCAACAAACGGCCGCGGCAAATCCTCGATCCTGGATGCTATTACCGTTGCCTTGAGTCCCTACACGGCTCAGTTCGAGCATGGAGGGCAGAAGGGCTTTAAGCTGACAGATGCTTACCTAAAGGCTGTCCAACCGAGGGTAAACTCTCGCTCCAATTTGTTGAGCACGGAAATTCAGTTCCCGGTAGTATTGGAAGCCGGGTTCGAAATAGAAAACCAAATCGTGCATACTGCACGCCGACTAACTGGGCCCAAAGGCCGGACCACCATAAAGGAAGCAGCCGCTCTGAAAGAACACGCGGTGGCCCTGTCGAATCGGATCACCAAGGAGGAAACAGCAGTCAACACAATCCTGCCAGTCATTTCCTACTACGGGACCGGACGCCTCCATGCTCAGAAGCGCCTCACTCAAAAGGGGAAGACTCCAGAAGCTCACAATCCCCAGTCGAGGACGATGGGCTATCTGAACTGTCTTTCCGCTGAGTCCACCTACAAGCACTTTGCTGAGTGGATGAAGGAGACCACCCTCTCCCAGCTCCAAGAGTCTGATCCGAGCTATTTTGAGGGAAATCCCGAGATTTTTGAAGGCATGTTGCAAGGAGTCCGCATGGCGGTACAATGCGTCCTTCAGGATCAAGCATGGAGTGATCTTCGCTACACCGTGAAGAGCGACCAGCTGACGGTGCTTGAGAGCAATGCTCGGATCTCGCTGGCCTCTCTCTCGGATGGATTGCGAAGCATCATTGCGATGGTTGGCGATCTCGCCTACCGTTGCATCGCCTTAAATCCCCAGCTTGGCCCGGAGGCTCCTAAGGTTACACCCGGTATCGTCCTTATCGACGAACTCGAAATGCACCTGCACCCCGCCTGGCAGCAAAAGGTTCTTGCCCAGCTTCAGCATGCCTTCCCATTCGTTCAATTTGTCTGCACCACTCACAGTCCGCAGATTCTTTCAACAGTTCGTCCCCGGTCGATCCGAACGCTTCATGAAGGCGGCAAAGTAATGTCGCCGACCTGCAAGACTTACGGAGCGGAAAGCAAGCGTGTCATGGAGGAACTGATGCGGGTGGATTCCCGACCACCCGTTTTAGTTAACGAGCTTCGAGAGTTTATCACACTCACTGATGGCGGGGACTGGTTCAGTCAGAGATACCGGGAACTGAGAGAATTGCTGCTCAATGAGCTTGGGCCTAGCGATCCCGTGCTGATCAATGCGGAGATTAAGAAAAACTTCCAACAGCTCGAAGTCGAATGATCTCAATCAAGATAGTCAACCCGCCGAGGTGTCTCGCGGGGTTCGCTTCCAGGTCACCTCTCCCTCGCTTCGATGCTCCAGCGTTCCAGTCGTGCAAGAACCAGATCCGAACCCAGCTCCTATTAAATCAGCTTCACCAGTGTGCCTACTGTGAGAGACCGATCGAAGATTGTGGGGATTCCTCCCACCTGGATCACATAGAAAGCCAGTACGACAACCAAGCTCGACGGTTCGACATTACCAACCTCGTGGCGGCTTGTCAGACGAGCCACACCTGCGGACATGCCCACGGGCGGCATTCGGTGCCAGCAGAACTTGATCCCTATCGGTCGCCCGGGCTACACAGCAAGCTGTCCTGTCATTCCAGTGGTGAATTAGAGGCATGCGGTCTCTCCGCTGCAGCGGAGGAATTCGCTCTTGGCGCAAAGGGCTCAGAAGCACCAACTTTGAATCTGAATGATCCGGGCCTGATCAGTCGCCGAGAGCTGATAATCGTCCAGCTGATGCAGCAAACGGTCGCTCTTGGCACCAACGCGAAACGCAAGCTACGGAGCCTTTCCACCCACGGGGTCGGTTTTCAAAGCCTCCACTACCAATATCTGGCCCGATTTGGCTTCCCCACACCCTGAATCTTCTCAAACAACCAATGGACAAACTCAAACTCCACACCCCGGACTTCGCAGAGGCCAACGCGGCGAAGCTGGCCGAGCTGTTTCCGAATTGCGTCACCGAGAGCAGGGCGGAAGACGGGTCGATCAAGCGGGCCATCGACTTTGATTTGCTGAAACAGGAGCTTTCTCAGGATCTCGTCGAGGGGCCGCAGGAACGCTAACGGCTCGATTGGCCAGGCAAGCGGGAATCCCTCGCCCTCGCCAACGCACCCATCACCAAGACCCTGCGGCCATGCAAGGAGGAGTCGGTCGATTTCGCGACCACCAAGAATCTCTCCATCGAGGGCGACAACCTCGATGCCCTCAAGCTCCTGCAGGAGACCTATCTCGGGAAGGTGAAGATGATCGTAACCGTCCGGGCGACCCCTTAGGCCTGATCTCGTCGCGGCGTCGGATCGTGTCATGATGGCCGCCATGTCCAACCGACGACACTTCACCCAGTCCGAGCGCGAGTATTGGCTCGCACATTTCGAGAAGCATCAATCGACAGCCACCAGCTTCTGCCGCCAGCACGGCCTCTGCTACCAGACCTTCTTGCGGTGGCGGCGGGACGCCCGTATCAACAAGCCATCCTCCGCCGCGCCCGCAACCTTCATCGAGCTTGCCCTGTCTGTCCGGTCCTCAACACCGCCAATGGGCGAAATGGTCGAACTCACCTTTTCCAGCGGCCTCACTCTGCGCATCCAATCCCAACCCACCCCGCAGTCATGATCCTCACCCACAGCGTCAAAGTCTGCCTCGCCACCCAGCCGTGTGACCTCCGCAAAAGCTTCGACACCCTCAGTTGCCTCGTCAAAGAACAACTCAAAGAAGATCCACTCTCCTCCAAGCTCTTCGTCTTCCTCAACAAACGGGCCAACCGGGTCAAAATGCTCTACTGGGATGGCACCGGACTTTGGATTTTGATGAAGAGAACAGACGCACACTGCCCGCTTTGGCCCGGTTCCGAAACTTCGGTACCGATTTCACCCGCTCTATGAAACCGATCTGGAAATTGTCGGCTCGATTGGCGGCCAACGCGATTTGATCTTCGTCAGATTGCCCGACAACAGTTCGCGTGGCATTCCGGCCTGGATGTTTGATCCAGTGCGCTGCGAAGCCATGCGCTTTGATCGCAGTGCCACCGTCGATCCGGAAGCCTTGCTGGATCTGACAAGACTGCTTGACCTCCATCAATCGGAGTGGGCTGATCCGGATGATGAACGCGATTCAAGAAAGCCCACCACCTGATTGTCCAACTGCCCACGAACAGGACCTCCTTCCCTTGGAGCAGATTCAAATCACCAACCACCTGCCCGCCGACTCACGGCATGAATGCCGACAGCTTTTCGAAGAGCTGCTGCGGCAGGTCATCCTCCCACAAAACTCCAAACTGTAGTTTATATCGTACCTTAAATAATCATGAATGAAAAACTCTCCGACGGCCAGCTGCAGCGCGCGGCCTACATCTATATTCGCCAATCAACCTTGCAGCAGGTGCGGCATAATGTTGAAAGCAATCGCCGCCAATACGAACTTGAGGACCGGGCCAGAATACTCGGTTTTCAAAAGATCACCATTGTGGATGACGATCTCGGCATCTCCGGCAGCGGCACCCAAGAGCGTCCCGGTTTTGCTCGTCTTCTCAACGCCGCCTGCAATGGCGAGGTCGGCGCCGTCTTCGCCTTGGAAGCCTCCCGCCTTGCCCGCAACAACCGCGACTGGCACCATCTCATCGACCTCTGCGTTCTCACCGACACCCTCGTCATTGATGACGAAGGGGTCTACGATCCTCGCTTGCTCAACGACCGGCTCCTGCTGGGACTCAAGGGCACCATGAGCGAGTTCGAACTCGGCATCCTGCGTCAGCGCGCCCAGGAAGCCTATCGGCAAAAAGTCATGCGCGGTGAAGTCCTCACCCGCGTTCCCGTCGGCTTCGTCCGGGAAGGAAAGACCGGCATCGTCCTCACCCCGGATCTGGAAATCCAGCAAGCAATCCGCACCCTTTTCGAACAGTTTGAGACTCGCGGCAGCCTGCGTCAGGTCCTGCTTTGGCATCATGAGGAAAAGATCAACTTTCCCGCCATTCGCTATCGTCACGGCGGCTACCATGTTGACTGGCAACTTCCCAACTACCAGCACCTCCTGCGAGCCATGAAAAACCCCACCTACGCCGGAGCCTTCGCCTGGGGGAAGAGCACCTCACGCTCCAAGGTCGTTGAAGGCCGTTCCCTCAAAACTGGAGGACACAAAGTTCCAATGGAACAGTGGCAGGTTTTGATCAAGGATCACCACCAAGGATACATCACCTGGGATCGCTACATGGACAATCAGAACAAGCTCGCCTCCAACCGCACCCGCAGTCACCAAAGCTCACCCGGCGCGGCCAGGGAAGGCTCCGCACTCCTTGCGGGACTCCTGCGCTGTGCCAAATGCGGGCACAAAATGCACGTCGCCTATCGGGGCAAAGAGAAAAGCGCTCCCCGATATTACTGCTTTGACGGAACCAAGGAAAAAGGTCGTCCCACCTGTCTCAGCTTCGGCGGTGTGAAGGTCGAAAACGCCATTGTCGCGCACGTCCTCGAAGCCTGCCAGCCCATTGGGGTGGAAGCCTCCCTTCACGCCTTTGAACACCAAGACAGCCAGCGCGCACAAAAACGCCGTGCTCTCGAACTCTCCCTTGAACGCCTGCAATACCAGGCCGAGCACGCCCGTCGTCAATACGACGCGGTCGATCCCACCAACCGACTCGTCGCCTCCGAACTCGAAGCCCGTTGGAATCAATCCCTCCAATCAGTCAGTGAAGCCGAAGCCCTGCTTGACGCCGAACCCGAAGCCACCTTTGCCCTCACCGAAGAGCAGAAGCAGCAACTTCAACACCTCGGGCAAAGTCTCAGCGAACTGTGGCACCATCCGGACAGCCCCGCCGACCTCAAGAAACGCATCCTGCGCTGCGTCATCGAAGAAATCATCGTCGACATCGACGAAGGCCCCGGACACATTGACATGCAAATCCACTGGAAGGGCGGCACCCACACCCCCGTGCGGACCCGCAAAAACAAAGTCGGAGTCAACAGCAACGCAACGGACAAAACCATCGCCGAACTTGTCCGCGAAATGGCCAAAGCATGGAACGACAAATACATCGCCGCCTCCCTCAACCGCCTCGGACTCAAAACCGGCAAAGGCAACAACTGGACCGAGATCCGCGTGCGCAACCTGCGCCGTGAGAACAACGTTCCCATCCTCAGCAAAGCTCCCGCAAGAACCTGGAGGACCATGGATGAAGCCGCCGAGATCCTCGGCATCAGTACTGCCAGCACCCGCACCCTGGTACGCAACAAGATCCTGCCAGCCCGCCAGATTATCCCTGGTTCTCCATGGTTGATCGAGGATGACGACCTCTCAACCGACACCATCCAAAACCACCTCAAACTGATTCAAACAGGCAAAACCCCTCCGCGTGAGGACAACCACCCAACCCTAGACCTTTGAAAATGAAAGAAGACGCTTCCTGTCGCAGTGTGAATCAATCCTCAAACGTCTCGAGCGGGGTTGCTTCGCCCGGCCCAAGCCAGACGACCAGACCAAGGCCAAAATCCACCTCAAGCCCGAAGCCCTCGAAATGCTCCTCAGCGGGATCGACCTCAAAGACGGCATGCAGCGTGGTTGGTATCAGGAGCCAAATTAGGAAGCACATCGTACCCATTTGAAAAAACAACACAAAGCACCCGGAGTTGGCACTCTGGGTGCTTCCTTTTCAAGCGTGAGTGAAGAGCTGACCGAGGACCAGAAAACCATCCAGGAATTGCGTGAACGCATCCTTCAACTCGAGCAGCAGATCGACTGGTTCAATCGCCAGCTCTTCGGCAGCAAGAGCGAAAAAATCAACGCCCAACAACACCCCGACCTCTTCAACCCCGTCGGCCTGGGAAAGCCCGAGACCTCCTCCGAAAACCGACCGGAGGAGGAAGATAACGAGCCCCAAGAAGCCCCCCGCAAAACAAAAACTCGCCGCCGCCAAACCCGCAGCGAAGCACTCCCCGAGGGGCTCGAAATCCGCTCCAGCTACGTCGACCCGCCCGAGTATCGCGAAAACCCCGCCGCTTGGCGGCTCCTCAAAGAAGAACCCCGCCGCCACCTTGGCAAAGACCCCGGCACCTTTTACATCGAGGAAAAAATCTACCGCACCTGGGTTCCCATCGACACCGATCAGATCCAAGCGAAAGCCATCGGCGCCAAAGCCCCGCCCACCATCATCCCCGGCGGCTTCTGGCTCTCAAACCTCCTCGCCGAAGTCGTCTGCAATCGCTTCCTCTACCACCTGCCGTACGATCGCCAGAGCAAACTCTACCAAAGCCGCCACGGAGTCTATCTCCCCAAGCAAACGATGTGCGACGGGGCCCTCCACCTCGCCAACCAATGCCAAATCCTCGTCGACCTCATGAAGAGCGACATGCTCCAGTGCGGGTGCTTGAGAGCGGACGAAACCGAGGCTCGCTTCCGCGATCCTGACAAACCCGGCACCACCGGGCGCGGGCGCTTCTGGCTCTACAAAGGCCTCAATGGCAACGTCATCTTCGACTGGACCCTCGGTCGCGACCACCAACACTTCCTTGACTGGATCGGCCTGGACTTCGAAGGCATCATCGGAAGCGAAGCCTACGAGGTGTATCCAAAATACTGCCGCCTTCAAAAAGCGCGAGGCAAGAAAACCCGGCGTGCCGCCTGCCTCGCCCACATTCGGCGTCAATTCGAAGAAGCCCTCAAAACCAGCCCGCACCTCGCCAAATGGTTCCTCAAGATTTTCGGCAAACTTTACCAAATCGAAGCCACCCTCAACGAGCGTGAGGCTGATGAAAACACCACCGCACGCTACCGCCAAAAACACAGCCTCCCCCTCATAAGACTTCTCAAAAAAGCCAGCCTCCACCTTCGAGACCAAAAAGCAGGACGTCCCGCCGGACCTCTTGGCAAAGCGGTGCGTTATCTCCTCAACCAAGGAGAGGACATCGAGACCTACCTTTTCCATGGCCAGGTCGAGATTGACAACAACGGGATCGAGAGAGACGTCCGCCCCCTGGCTGTCGGCCGCAAGAATTGGCTCTTTATCGGAAGCCCCGAAGCAGGCCAACGGAGTGCCGTCATCTACAGCTTACTGATCAGTGCTCGTCACCACGGAGCAGACCCGGAAGCCTACCTGCGTGGGCTCATCGAGCGGCTTCCAAGCTGCGGGAGCGACGAAGCATCACTTCGTCAACTCCTGCCCGAAAACTGGGCCGCTGCGCAGGAGCAATCAGCAAGCCGGTCATCGGCCCGCGCCGCCGCCTAATCACCGGCCAGCTCCTCTTGGCGAAAATAGACGACACCCCGGAAGGGGTCGCCCGGACGGTTACATTCATCAAGCCTGTGGCATCCGTGATCCGGAATACTTCGAACTCAAATTACGTCATCACACCGCTATGCGTTCGTGACGAAGGAGCAATTTTTCGATGGCCGGACTTTGAAAAACTCGTTTTAGTCCAAGGTCATGAAGAAACCTTTTGTATTTTCGATGATCTCCTTCGGGCTGTTGTCCGTTTGGTCATTTGCGGGAATTACCAAAACCAAGCTGGCATCGGCACAGACTGGCGGTGAGAGTTTGTTCCGGGAGCTTGATTCAAACTCCACTGCGATCCATTTCGTCAATCCCATCGATGAAACCCACGACCTCAAGAGGCTTTACATCTCCGGATTTGCCGGAGGGGGCGTCTCTTTGGGAGATCTTGATAACGACGGAATGATCGATGTCGTGCTGACGTCGGGCGCACGCGAAAACAAGATTTTCAGGCAGACCGCGCGATGGAAGTTCGAAGAGGTCGAGTGGGATCCCACGTCCAAAGACCGTTGGTCGAGTGGCGCAGCAATCCTCGATATCGACAACGACGGAGACCTCGACATTTATGTCTGTAACTATGACGTTGCCAACAGCCTTTACATCAACGTCACCGAGCCGGGTGGAGAAATCAGGTTTGAGGAGCAAGCGAAGAAGTGGGGCCTGGATATCGCGGACGCGAGTTTGAATCCCTCGTTCGCTGATTACGATCTCGACGGAGATCTCGACATCTTCATTCTCACCAGCGAGTTCAAGCGGGCAAACGGGCGTCCCAAGGAATTGCCGATTGTCGGCAAGAATACCGCGAATCCCCGTCTCAAGCCGGGCTTTGAGAAGTATTATACCCTCGTGAAACATGGCCCGGGCAACTATGTTTATTACAACGCGGGGCGGGAGAATATTCTTCTGCAAAATCAGGTGGCTCAAGGGAGCAAGAGCTTTGTCGATGTCTCCAAAGCGGCGGGGATCAAGGAGCGGACCTTTGGCTTGTCCTGCACCTGGTATGATCATGACGGTGACGGCGATCTTGACCTTTATGTCTGCAACGACTTCGACAACCCGGATCAACTTTATCTCAACAATGGCAACGGAACCTTCACGGATGTCATTAAACTGGCCGCTCCCTACACCAGTTGGTATGCCATGGGATCAGATGCTGCGGATCTCAATGGAGACGGGCGTTTCGATCTCGTGATTGCCGATATGGGAATGACTAGCCACTACAAATCAAAGACCACGATGGGCGACATGAGTATCCACCGTGAGTTTTTGGATACCGCCATTCCAAGGCAGACCATGAGAAACACCGTCATGATCAACACTGGAACCGGACGGTTTATGGAAGCGGGCTACATGGCCGGACTGGCAAACTCCGATTGGACTTGGGCGGTGAAGTGTTCGGATTACGACTGTGATTCTTTGACTGATGTTTTTTTTGCCAACGGAATGGCTCGGAAGACCAACGATTCTGATCGCCCGATGCCTCTGTCTTTCATGTTTGGAAACACCGAGTTCGATTTCTTTAAATCCAGCGACACCCGTGAGGAGGATAATCTGGTGTTCCGAAACAAAGGTGATCTCAAGTTTGAGGACATGAGCGCGAAATGGGGCATCAAGGAGCCTACGATGAGCTACAGCGCCGCGACTGGCGACCTTGACAATGATGGAGACCCCGACTTGGTGGTTGGCCATCTTGCGAGACCGGTGGCCTTTTATGAGAACACGACGGGAGACGAAAGAAAACGGATCACCGTTGCCTTGCGGGGGACTCGGAGTAATTCGCGGGGCGTCGGAGCGGTGGTAAAAGTGACGGCGGGTGGCAAGACCCAGGTCAAGGCGGTTAATCCAATGACCGGGTTCATTTCCTGTGATGCTGAAGAGCTGCAATTCGGGTTGGGGGAGAGCGATCAAGTCGAGAGCCTCGTCGTTGAGTGGCCCGCTGGTGGGGTGGACCGTTTCGAGAATCTGGAGGCCGGTTATCGCTACCTCGTCAGCGAACCAAGGTCTCCCCGCCAGGTTCGCGAAAGGAAGCGCCCGCGTCCCGATTTCATCAAGGTGCAGTTGTTGAGCCACGGGATCCATCGTGAGTTGCCCTTCGATGACTATCTGAAACAGCCGCTGATGCCATGGAGACAATCACGAATGGGGCCGGGGATTGCGTGGGCTGATGTGGATGGTGACGGAGATGATGATTGTTTCCTGGCGCAAGCAGGGGGGAGCCCAGGTCAGCTTTCCTTGCAGCGATCTGATCGTAGGCTGGAATGGAATCCGAGCGAAGTCTTTGCCGCTGATACTTCTTCTGAAGACATGGCACCTTTGTTTTTTGACGCTGACGGAGATGGCCGGGTCGATCTCTTGGTGACAAGTGGCAGCATTGAGAAAGAGGAGGGGCATGCGGCCTACCGGGATCGGCTTTACCTTGCCGCCGGAGAGCCGGGCCAATTCGCTCCGGCCTACGATTTGCCGGGAGAGCCCATCAGTTCCAGTGTTGCCGCTGCCGCGGATGTCGACCGCGATGGTGATCTGGACCTTTTCGTTGGAGGTAGGGTGGTGCCGGGGCGTTGGCCACTCTCTCCTGGAAGTCGCCTGTATCTTAATGAGAGCAAGCCGGGTCAGTTGAAATTCGTGGAAGCTCCCGAGGAGCAGGCGGGGGCACTTGCCGGATGTGAGAGGGCCACCTCCGCGCTTTGGACTGATATCGACCGGGATGACTGGATGGATCTCATCGTCACCCACGAATACGGCCCAATCAGAGTCTTCCGAAATCAAAAGGGAGTCTTGAGAGAGATGACCACTGAGGTGGGCTTTTCTAAGCGAACGGGGATTTGGAATGGAATCGCCGGCCGTGATCTTGATGGCGACGGCGATATCGATTACGTCGCCACCAACTTCGGCATCAACACCACTTACAAGGCGACTTCGAAGAAACCCGAATTACTTTATTTTGGCGACCTGGATGGGACCGGAGAGTTTCGTTTGGTCGAAGCGAAACTTGGAGATGATTGCCAGTTGCCACGAAGAGGGTTGAGTTGTTCCAGCAACGCTATGCCTTCGCTCAAGACCAAGTTGGGAACCTACAAGAAGTTTGCAATCTCAAGCCTTGAGGAGATTTACACCCCGAAACGGCTCGAGACCAGTGGTCGGCTTGAGATGAACGAGCTCAAGAGCTTTGCCTTCATCAACGAGAGCGACGACGAAGGAATCCGCTTCAAAGCCATTCCTCTGCCTCGGATGGCCCAGTTGGCACCGGGCTTTGGTGTGGTGGTCACCGAGCTGAACGGGGATCATCGGCCCGAACTGGTGCTGGCCCAAAACTTCTACTCGCCCCAAAGGGAGGTGGGTCGGATGTCAGGGAGCGTCGGAGCCACCATTTTGAGTTGGAATGGTAACGATGGTTTTGAAGTTCTCGAGCCTTATCAAACAGGTGTTTTGATTAACGGGGACACCAAGGGAGTCACGGTCAATGAGTTCAATGGGGATGGTATTCCCGACCTGGCGTTTACGGAAAATAGCGGTCCGGTCAGCACCTTCCTCAACACAAGCCGAAAAGGATTCCTGGGTGTGCGCCTCAAGGGCCGCAAAGGAAATCTTCGAGCCATCGGTGCCCGCCTCACTCTGACTCTCGAATCCGGGAAAGCGCAAACGATCGAAGTCACTGGCGGGGGAAGTTATCTTTCGCAATCCGGAAGCGTCCATTTCTTCGGAGGAGAAGGTCTCGGAGGCAATGAGGGCGCAAAATTGGAAGTGAGGTGGCCTGATGGCCAAACCTTCGTCTTAAAGGACGTGAAGCCCGGATTGGTGGAATTGATCTGGACACCGTAGGGCCGGATTCAATTTTTTGGCGATCGAGACACTTTTAGGTTTGACGCTCACCACCCTCGATCGCTATGGTCTCCCTTACCTCTTATCCGGGGAAAATTAAATCAATCACACGCGCTATGACAAAAAAATCCATCCCGACCATGGCTCTGTCACTGGCATCATTGACCGTCGGCTCGATTGCCAGTGGAACAGTTCTGGCTGACTTTGACGGCAATGGAGTCAGTTACACGGAGGGCACTTCGGAAGGAGGGCTGCCACCTGGCATTACTCCGGGGGGGCCGACCGGCTCTTTCTTCAGCCTGCTGAATAATGTGACCAGCCAGCGGCCTTACATTGCCTTCGACTCGGATGAAAACGATCCCGTAGACGATTACACCGGCTGGACCCAAGCCACTTTGACGATGGACTTTCGGGCCGACAATATTTTGGCCGATGGATTCGGGATCAATTTCCTCGATACCAGTGTTCACGGTCATACCGGTGGCATCGGCTACGAAAACGGGTTGGGGGCTCCGGGAGTCGAGGAGCGCGCGTTGATTCCGAACTCCTTTGGAGTTGGCTTCCGAACCTTTCAGGCAACCAATGCCACAGTCACCTACGACGCGGTGGATCTCTCCGGGGATGTTGCTTACCCCGTTCCTCCGCCCACTTGGGCTTCTCTTTCCATCAATCTTGAGCGCAATAACATCACCAAGGAAGCAACTCTGGACTTGACCGTTTATGATCAGACCGGGCAGGGCGGGAATTCCCAAAATATCTTCACTGATTTTGCCATTCAGGATTTCTTGATTGAGGATTTCCGTGTCCAGATCGGCGGTCGAACCGGCGGTTCTGCCATGACCCTCGAACTCGATAACATCGAACTTGATGTCACGGTCCCTGAGGTCCTTGACACCGACGGCGACGGACTCCCGGACGAGTGGGAGGTTTTTTATGATCTGGATCCGAATGACAATGGGCTCGATCCAAACAACAACGGTGTTCCTGGGGATCCCGATCAGGGAGCGGCCGGGGATCCCGATTCTGACGGTCTCACCAATGAGGAGGAACTTGCCCGCGATACCAACCCGTCCAGCAATGACTCGGATATGGATGGCTTGACGGATGATGTGGAAGATGGTGGCGGCGTCTGGCGGGGGCGGGATCAAACAGGAACCAGCCCCAGCAATGCAGATTCCGACGGTGACGGCCTCTTGGATGGCGTCGAGGATCCCACCGAACCATTTGTCGATGAGAATCAGTCCGGGAGTGATCCGAATTCGGGTGATTCCGATGAGGATGGTTTAGGTGACGGCTTGGAAATTGACCTTGGACGTAATCCGACGATCGATGATCCCATCAACCCTTCGCCTGGCATCGTGGCCGACTTTGATGGAAATGGAGAAAGCTTCATGGCTGAGGCTCGTCGTTCTGGTCGGAAGGGTCAATGGATTCCCGCCAACGGAAATTCCGATGGAAACTACTATGCGCTGCTTGAGAACATCGGAGATACCGGGAACTTCATCGCGTTTGAATCTGCTCAGGATCTCACCGGCTGGGAAAACTTTTCATTCCAAATGGATTATCTCGCGCAAAACGTGCAAGCGGATGGTTTCGGGGTGAATTTCCTCTCAACCGAAAGTCACGGGGACTCGGGTGTTGTTCCCGTTCTCAGCGAAGAAGAACGGGCCCTCATTCCCAATTCCTTTGGAGTGGGCTTCCGAACCTTCCAAGCCACCAACTCCACCATCACCTGGAATGGATCGGACGTCAGTGGTGATACACCCTACACGCTGACCACGGACGTTTGGGCGTCGGTAGGAATTGATGTTGCTCGTGATCCCGACACCTTGGATGCCACGGTCAACGTGACCGTGTATGACCAACCAGATCGTCAAGGAAACGCTCAAAACGTGTTCACCGACTTTGCGATTCCCGCAATGGACCTCGAGGATTTCCGGGTCCAGGTGGCCGGAAGGACGGGAGGCTCTGCCATGGCTTTGGCCATTGATAACGTCAAGCTCTTCGTTGATCAGATTCCCGGACAGGGGGGCGCTCTCGAGATTTCTTCCATAAGCACCGAAATCGTTCCGGGCAATCCTGATACTGTTTCCGTGACCATTACTTGGAACTCACGCGAAGGTGAAACCTATTCCATCCTAGCGCATGACAATCTCGCTGATGAGTTTGATCTTTGGGAAGAATTGAATGACAGTTACAACGCCACACCTGGCCAGGAAACGACCTCATTTACCGAGACCGGGATTCCTGTCGGCACAGTCAGGCGGTTCTACGTGGTGAGAAACGGTCTTTAAGAAATCCTCATCTTGAAAGAGGGCACCTTTTCGTCCCCGTATCTTTCACCCTTTCGCTGGCTCCGTCTTTTGCAGGCGGGGCCATCTTATTGGTGCGTTTGGCAGGGCGCACTGATTTGGGGGTTCAAGCCTTCTGTGGGACTGGTAGAGGGAGCTACTGGCAGATGACAAGGTAGCCACCGCGAGGCGTGCGCTGAAGGAAAGCGAAGCAAAATTCCGTTTGGATCTTGGGAAGAGGGCCGCAGCTTGGGGGAGATGAAGGATGAGATTTGAACACGAGATTTGACCATGGAATGCAGGTCGACTGTGGGACTGATGTCCAAGCTCCGTAAAAAGGCGGGCGGTCGACCCGGCTCATCGCCAATGGTTATTGGACCACGTTGGGGATAGAGCGTGACGATGGCAGTCTCGAGACAGCCATTCCAAGAGTAGGCTGACTGTGGCATGGGGTGACTTTCGCGTTGCTCTTCGTGGGGACGGCGGCAAACTGCGCCCCGACGTGAATCAGGTGTCAGTCAAGCCAAGTGTGAAGGAGTTTGCCGAGCTGTCGAAGGCCGGTAATGTGGTGCCAGTGTACGCCCAGTTGGCAGCTGATTTTGAGACTCCGGTTTCGGCTTTTCTGAAATTGCGCGACGGCGGGCATGCCTTTTTGTTTGAGAGCGCCGAAAGTACCGATGCCAGCGGGCGGTGGTCCATAGTGGGAAGCCAGCCGCGGTGGGTCTTCACCTCGCGGGGGAACGAAGTGACGATCACGCGGGGCGGCACAAGCGAGACGCGACCGCGGAAAGGTGATGTGCTGGAGGAGTTGGAGAGGCTCATGGAGGGGTATCGTCCGGTCAGTCACGGCAATGCCCCACCTTTTTTTGGTGGGGCGGTCGGGTATGTGGGATACGATGCGGCCCAGCAATTCGAGCCCAGTATCACGGAGTGTCCGCCCGACGACCTGAGGTTGCCGGAAGCCGTTTTCTTTTTGGCCGACACCCTGGTGGTGTTTGATCACAAGCTGCGTCGTTTGTTAGTGGTGGCCAATGCCATGCTCGACGAGGCGGCTTCGGTCGACGAAGCCTATGCGCAGGCGGTGGGTCGGGTGGGGGCCGTCCTTGAGATGCTTGACCGACCCCTCCATGTTTCCCCGCTCAACGGGTTGGCTACGGTGGAGGCTCCCGAGCCGGCCAGCAACACCACGCAGGAGGAATACGAGGACATGGTGCGGGCGGCCAAGGAATACATCGCGGCCGGCGATGCCTTTCAGGTGGTGCCCAGCCAGCGCTTTGAGGCCGACTTTGACGGTAGCAACATTGATCTCTACCGGGCGCTGCGGCACATCAATCCTTCGCCCTACATGTTTGTCTACGAGACGCCGGAGTTTTCGCTCGTGGGGAGCTCGCCTGAGGTTCACGTGCGTGCCATTGACGGGCGCATCGATATCCGTCCGATTGCCGGGACACGCTGGCGCGGTAAGACGAAGGAAGAGGACGATGCCTTGGCGGCTGACCTGCTGGCCGATGAAAAGGAATGCGCCGAGCATGTCATGTTGATCGACCTGGCCCGCAATGACGTCGGGCGCATCTCCGAGCCCGGATCGGTCAAGGTCGATGACCAGATGATCGTTGAGCGCTACAGCCATGTCATGCACATCGTGTCAAATGTCAGCGGACGTCTGTCGCCGGGGCATTCAACGTACGACGTTCTCAGGAGCACCTTCCCGGCGGGCACGGTGAGCGGGGCACCCAAGATCAGGGCGATGCAGATCATCAACTCGCTGGAGAAGAACAAGCGGGGGACCTACTCCGGGGCGGTCGGTTATTTCGGGTGGGATGGGAACCACGATTCCTGCATCGCCCTGCGGACTTGTCTCTTGAAGGACGACAAGGTCTACATCCAGGCCGGGGCCGGGGTGGTGGCGGACAGTGATCCGTCTTATGAATACCGGGAGACGGTGAACAAGGCAGCGGCGATGATGCGGGCGGTGGGTCTGGCCAAAACCCTGGCGAAGCCGTGAAGGAGGTTTACCGCAATCACGAGTACATCCGCGTGAGTCACTTTCGTGACCTTGTCGAGGCGGCGGGGATTCCGACGATGCTACGAAACGAGCATCTCGTGCACGGAGTCGTGGAGATTCCCATCCCCGAGTTTTATCCCAACCTCTGTGTTTTGAATGACGAGGATTACGAGGCGGCCTGGACCATCATCCGGGATGCCTTGGAAAAGGAGAGGGAGGCCCCGGGTGAAGACTTGCAGTGCGGGCAATGTGGTGAGATGAATCCCGGCAACTTTGCAGAGTGCTTCGCCTGCCAACAACCACTCAGTTCCTGATTCCCATGCTCGTTGTCATCGATAACTACGACTCCTTCACCTACAACCTCGTGCAATATTTCGGGGAGTTGGGTGCGGAGATGAAAGTGTTTCGGAATGATGCCATCACGGTGGAGAAACTGCGGGACCTGCAGCCGTCGCGGATTTGCATTTCGCCGGGGCCCTGCACGCCCAACGAGGCGGGCATTTCCTGCGAGGTAATCGAGGCCTTCGGAAGCGAGCTTCCGGTCTTCGGGGTCTGCCTCGGGCATCAATCGATCGGACAGGTTTACGGCGGGGAGGTGGTGCGGGCCCGGGAATTGATGCATGGCAAGACCTCGATGATTCATCACGAGGGCAAGAGTGTTTTCAAGGGCCTGGAGAACCCGTTTGAGGCTACGCGTTATCATTCCCTGATCGTGAAGCGCGAGACCCTGCCGGATTGTCTCGAGGTCACGGCTTGGACCGAGGGTGGGGTGATCATGGGATTGCGACACAAGGAGTTCAACGTCCACGGGGTGCAGTTCCATCCTGAGTCCATCCTGACCAGTTCGGGAAAGCAGATCCTGCAGAACTTTCTGGATTTGTGAATGAGTAGGGGTTACGACCCGTCAAGACAGCTTCTTTTCCCGCAGATTGGGCTTGGTTTGGTTTCTGGAATTCCCTCTAGCAGTCACTTTTTATGACCATAGACGAACTCAAAATGTTGATTGGAAACGGTGAGGCGGATCGCGTGGAAGTGACGCGATCAACAACGGATACGAATAAGTTCCGGGAAGCGATCTGTGCGTTTTCAAACGATTTGGGCGGAAATGGCTTGCCAGGGTATCTCATCATCGGAATCGACGAAAAGGACGGGGATTTTCGGTTGCCAATCACCGATGACTTGATGCAACAATTTGCAGCTTATCGGTCGGATGGTCAGGTTATGCCGCTTCCTGTTATGCGAGTCGAGAAAGTGGATCATCCGGGGGGGGGAGGAGAGGTGTTGGTGGTGGAAGTTAAGCCACACGATATGCCGCCTGTCCGATTTAGGGGACGTGTCCACGTGCGGGTGGGGCCTCGAAAGGATACTGCAAGTGAGGCAGAAGAGCGGGTGCTTATGGAGCGTCGGGCGGCTAACTTTCCAACCTTTGACGCGGCACCATGCCCAGAAGGTCTGCTGGATCGTTTAGACCTGGAAACGTTTCGCCAAACATATCGGCCCGCTGCAATTGCGGAGGAGGTCATTGCGGAAAACCATCGAGATTTGAAGGAGCAGCTTGCGGCTTTGCGCTTTTACAACCTTCCCCGCGATTGTCCAACCAACGCTGGGATGCTGGTGCTGGCCTATGATCCGTTGGACCTTTTTCCGGGGGCAAAGGTTCAGTTTGTCCAATTCGATGGTCCAGGATTGGATGATGCGCCGCTTGCCGAAAAAACCTTCACTGGGAATTTGTTGACGATCCTTTCGGAGTTAGACGCTTTTCTAAACGGTCGGTTTACCCAACGCCCGGTCAAAGTGTCCGAATTGCGAGAAGTGGCCGTATTTGATTTCCCGCCTGAAGCGGTGAGAGAACTGTTGATGAACGCGATCCTTCATCGTGATTATCAGTCCACCAGTCCGGTTCGACTCTATCAGTTTAGCAACCGCATCGAGATTCAAAATCCCGGTGGCCTTTATGGGGAAGCTTCCCTCAATAATTTTCCCCGGGTGAATAGCTATCGCAACCCCATTATCGCCGAGGCCATGCATGTGCTTGGCTATGTTAACCGTTTTGGCCGAGGCGTAGCACGGGCCAGGCGAGTGGTTGTTGAGAACGGAAGCCCTGAGTTGGAGTTTGAGTTCGAACCCCATCATTTTCTGGCTACCATCCCAAAGCATCCTGCTCGATGAAGACTCTCGCGTTTTTCAATAATAAAGGCGGTGTAGGGAAAACCACACTAGTTTATCATCTTGCCTGGATACTCTGTGACATGGGGAAGCGCGTGTTGGTTGCTGATCTCGACCCTCAAGCGAATGTCACTTCGATGTTTCTATCTGAGGACGACCTCGAAACTCTTTGGAATCCGGAAGTTGACAGCAAACAGAGCATCATGGCTCCGATTGAGCCGTTGATTCGCGGCCTCGGCGATATTGGCCAAGCTCCGTGTCATCAAATTTGCGAAGGCTTGTGTCTGCTACCAGGGGATTTGAGTCTTTCGAACTTCGAGTCGAAGCTTTCTGACTCATGGGGAAGATGCCTGGACCGGGATGAGGCAGCCTTTCGGATAACGAGTGCCTTTCACCGACTGACACGGAATGCAGCTGATGATTTCGGAGCGGATATTGTGCTCATTGATGTAGGGCCGAATTTTGGTGCTCTCAATCGAGCGGCTCTCATATCTGCGGATGCCGTTGTAGTTCCCCTAGCTCCAGACCTATTCTCGATCCAAGGTCTTCGAAATCTGGGTCCGACGCTTAAGCGATGGAGGGAGGAGTGGAACGAGCGGAAGACGAAGAATCCAGAACCTTCGCTTGATCTGCCTACCGGGACAATGTCGCCGCTGGGTTACGTGGTTCTCCAGTTCGGAATCAGAGACAGCCGCCCCGTCAAAGCCTATGACAAGTGGTCCAAGAAGATCCCCTCAACTTTTCGGGATTTTGTAATTGGCTTGCCGGCGCAAGGCGAAGTGGCTGAGGGGGAGGATGAATACTGTCTCGCTCTTCTGAAGCATTATCGCAGCCTGATGCCTATGGCAATGGAATCGCGAAAGCCAATCTTTCACCTCAAGGCAGCAGACGGAGCAATCGGAGCTCACACCTATAGCGTGAACGATAGTGGGAAGGATTTTCGACGACTTGCGGACCAGATTCTTGAGCGCCTCGGAAGTGGATCTCTTTATACCGATTCTTCCTTCAGGGCGCTGATGAATAATGATTTGTGACGATTTGATCATTCATTGAATGACAACTGTTTTAGTTCAAAAAGGAACGGGTGAGGTGAAGGTCAGGGTTTCGTTGCTCACGGGGTGGCGGAAGGTCAGGCTGGCGGCGTGCAGTTTCATCTTTCCGGGGTCGTGGCCGTGGCCGTAGAGCGGGTCGTCGACGATGGGGGTGCCGAGGCCCTTCGGGTGGGCGGCGTGGACCCGAAGCTGGTGGGTGCGGCCGGTCAGGGGTTCGAAATGGACGCGGGTGATGCCGTTTTCGACTGCGAGCTTGCGCCAACGGGTGATCCCGATCTTGCCGTGGACCTCGTCGTAGATCTGGTAGGGGCGGTTCTCGATGTCGAGGCGGAAGGGCAGGGTGATGGTTCCCTCGTCGTCTTCCGGTTCTCCGTCGAGGAGGGCCTGGTAGATCTTTTTGGGTTCCCGGTTTTGAAATTGGATCGAGAGGGCGCGGTGGGCCTCGGCGGTGAAGGCGAGGACGAGGAGGCCCGAGGTGTCCATGTCGAGCCGGTGCACTGCGGGGTGGGTGAGGCAGCCGGGGTTGGCGAGTCGGATGCGGTGGGCCACCGAGTCGATCTTTTCGGGTCCGCGGCCGGGGACTGAGAGGAAGCCGCTGGGCTTGTCGACCACGATGAGGTGTTCGTCCTGGAAGACGATGGTCATTGCACCTTCAGGATGGCCTCGATCATCTGGCGGGTCTCCTCGATGTTGTGCTGGGGATGGGGAGGCATCGGTTGTTCGCCCCAAGCCCCGCTTCCGCCGGTGAGGATCTTCTTGGCCAGGGTCTCGTAGGCCTCTGGATCCTCGGCGTATTTCTTGGCCACGTCGCGGTAGCTGGGTCCGATCGAGGCGGTCTTGGTCTGATGACAGGAGAGGCAGGTTGTTTCCCCGATGAGCTTGGTGCCGGGGTGGTTCAAGGGCAGGCCTTTCATGCGGGGGTCGGACGGGGAGACCGGGATGGGGACGGGGGTGGTGGAATAGGTGATTCGCTTGAGCTTGCCGTCCTTGCCGTCGTACCAGGCTGAGCCGTATTCGAGGAGGTAAAGTTCGCCCTTGGGACCGAGCTCCAGGTCGCCGGGATGGACGAAGCGGTATTTTCCGAGGAAGGGATGGTTCCAGGCGATCTTGCCCTTGTCATCGAGTTTGATCGCGTAGAGCCGGGCCGTGGTCCAGTCGTAGGCGATGAGGCATCCGTCGAGTGCGGGTGGGAGGCCCGGGCCGTCCTTGGGGAAGAGGTCGGTGTAGAAGACTGGGCCGGCGCAGGCGGAGGCGTGGGGATAGTGCCAGAGGGCGGGTTGGGCTGGCGGGAGTTGAGTCAGGCCGGTGTTGTTGACCGAAGTGTTGACCGGAGCGGCAGGGTCGAACTTGGCTCCGATCTTTTTGGTCGCGAAGTCGTAGTCGGCGTAGGCTTGGTTGTCTCCGCTGAAGTAGGGCCAACCGAAATTACCCGGCCCGCGGGCTTGATTGATCTCATCGTATCCGCGCGGGCCACGGTCGGAATCGCGTCCGGCGTCGGGCCCCACCATGCCCCAGTAGAGGAAGTTGGTCTTGGGGTCGACCGAGATGCGGTAAGGGTTGCGGCAGCCCATGACGTAGATTTCCGGGCAGGTTTTCGGGGTGCCTTCGGGGAAGAGGTTGCCTTTTGGGATGGTGTACGAGCCGTCGGGGGTGGGCTTGATGCGGAGGATCTTGCCGCGCAGGTCGTTGGTGTTGGCGGCGCTGCGCTGGGCGTCGTACCACTTGCGTTCGGGGCCTTCGTCGATGGGGGCGGAACCGTTTGACTGGAACGGGCAGGTGTTGTCTCCGGTGGAGAGGTAGAGGCAGCCATCGGGTCCGAAGGTCAGGGAGCCTCCCTCGTGGCAGGTCGCATTCTCGCGGTCGTGGGGGACCTCAAGAAGTTTCTTTTCGGTAGTCAGGGTGGTGCCATTGAAAGTGAAGCGGGAGAGTTGGTGGACGGGCTTTTCGGGGACAGAGTAGTAGAGGTAAACCCAGTGGTTTTGAGCGTAGTCTGGATCGAGAGTGATGCCGAGGAGACCGCATTCGCGGGCGAACTCGCCCTTCTTGACCTCCACCGGGAGAGTGGCGACCAGCTTGGTCTGGCCTGACTCCGGGTTCACCAGCTTGACCGCGCCGGTGCGTTCGACGACGAAGACATGGCCTTGCGGGGTGACTGCGATTTCCATCGCGTCGACGAATCCCTCTGCGACGGTATCAACGCGGAAGTAGTCATCGGCCGGAGGAGTGGCGAAAGTGGTGGAGGCGGTGAGGAGGGAAGCGAGCGAGAGATAGAGGCGGAACATGGCCATGGCCGGGAGTGTGGCGATAATTCTTGGGCAGGGCAAGACCTCACCGAGAAAGGAAACAAGGCTGGATATGGGAGGGAAAGCGGTCTAAACACCTATGATGATGATCAGACCATTCATCGGCATTTTTCTTCTGGCCGGGTGGGTCTGCGGGGAAGTCTCGCTTCAAGAGGTGGAAACGGTCGGGGTGGCCTCCTTTCAGCACGCGAACTCGACCTCCGAGGTCATCACTCATCCGGACAGTGGGCATGTCCTGAGTTCTTCGCGCGACCACTGTGTGCGTCTTTGGGAGCTGAAATCCGGAAAGCTGGTGCGACGTTTCACTGAGCCAGGCTGCGGGATGATGTGGGGAATCCGATTCGTCAAGGAGGGCAAGGAATTCCTTGCCGCAAGCAGTTCGAATCGAGTTTATCGATTTGAGCTGGCGACCGGGAAGGTTCTCATGACTTACGAGCATTCCGATGACGTCTACCGGCTGGCCTTGCACCCGGATGGGAAGCATTTTGTGGCGGTGGGCTCCGCCAAGACCGTGATCCTTTGGGAGTTGGAGACTGGGAAGAAGGTGCGGACGTTCCATGGTCACACCGGTGATGTTTACACCGCGATCGTAGTGGAGGATGGGAAACGACTCATTACCGGCTCCAGTGATGACACCGTGAAGCAGTGGGATTTGCGCAGCGGAGAGTGTCTCAAGACCTTGAAGGAGAAGCCGACCTTCGGTGATGTCTTCACTCTCGTTACTTCTCCCGATAAGAGGCGGTTTGCCATGGTGAGCGACGATCAAAACCTGCGGGTTTTCGACAGTGCTTCGCTGGAGGAAGTCTGGAAGACGAAGTTGTCGTCGGAAGGGCAGGTGGTGGCGTGGTCGCCGGATGGTCGGTGGTTGGCCACGGCATCGAAGGATGGCCAGCTTTATCTGTTGGCGGCGACTGATGGGAGAGTGGCCAAAAAGATCAAAACTCAAAAGGGGGCTCACACCCCGGTGACTTTTTCGGAAGACGGAAAGGTGTTGATTTCCGGGGGCGACTGGATCCTCCATCTGCACGATGTTCGGACAGGGGAGCGCATCAAACCAAGCATGGGTTTTTCCTCGCATTCCTTCGCCTACGATGCCCTCGTGGTGGGCAAAGGGGGGCAATGGACCGTCATGGCGGATGGATCCCGCCTCGAGATTCGCGATCGGAAAAATCCTGGAGAATGTCGTGTGATCACAGAATCGGGGGAGGTCACTTCCATGGTCTTGTCGGACGATGGCTCTTTCCTCGCCATCGGCGGGGAGCAGGGCGAAATCTCGATTCGTGAAACCAAGGGATTCACCCGCGTTCATCGCCTGAAGGCAACCACCGCAATCACGTCCTTGGATTTTTCGTCGAATGGATCTCGGTTGGTGTCGGGTGAAACGCGTGGCGGGGTCACGGTTTGGGCGATGCCCACCGGGGAGAAAGTCCGTGATTTGGTGGGGCACCGGGACACCGTCAACAAGGTGGCTTTTCACGCGGGTGGTGAGCAGGTTATCACAGTGGCAGATGATCGCACCCTGCGCATCTGGTCGGTGTCAGGGGGTGGGGCACCGGTTCTCTTGGCGGTGAAAGATTATAATCCCGACGATTTTCTGTCCCTCGATGACGGGCGCTCCCTGCTTGTGTCGGGGGAAAGTGAAAAGCTGTATGGGCGGATCTTGCCGAAGGTGAATCAGCGGAAGATCAAGGACTCCGCCCAAGTGCGGCAGTTGGTCGGACAGTTGGGGGACGAGATTTATCAAAAGCGGGAGCAAGCGATGCAGGAGTTGGCCGGTTTTGGGCGGAAAGTCCTGCCCTTGCTCGAAGCCGTCAAAACCACCGACCCCGAGGTGAGAGCCCGCCTGATCGGGGTTCGCAATATCCTGTGGGGAACCTTGTCGAATCAGGACCTCAGGGTGATCAAGGAATTCGATGAGGATCTTTCGGGAATTGTTGCCGATCCGAAGGGGCGATTTTGGGTCGGGCGGCTTGGGGAAAACGGGGTGGAAAGAATCGTGCTGGGGAGAATTGATCACGACCAGAAGGTCGTCGCCGTGATCAAGACCGTGGAGAATCTCCACGGGTGCAAGCGGCTGGTCTTTTCACCCGACGGCGGGCACCTCGGCTCGCTTAACGCTGACGGCACCGTCACTCTCTACCGGGTGATCGTCGAGTGATGTTTCAACCTGTCTCGCGCAGACCTGACGAAATCGCATTGATCGTGAGTTGAAGGGCAAGGAAGTCGCGGTGGAATTTGCCGTTGTCGTCCTCGATGGGGCTGCCGCCTTCTCGCCACCGCCGGAGGAGTGAGATTTGTTGTTCGTGGAGGATGCGGAGTGGGAGTTCCCGCACCGCGAGGGTCTTCTGCATCCGGGGGCGTCGTGAGAGGAACTCCTTGCCGAACAACTCGTGGACGTAGTGACGAGTTTTCTCGTACTCCTTGAGGATCGCGTCGAGGAAATGGCTGCGGATCTCATCGTTGGGACAGAGGGCGGCGTATTCCGTCATCATTTCGCGATTGGCCGAAGACAGGGACGACTCGATGTTGGTGAAGACGTAGCGGAGGAAATCGAATTTGGTCAGGTTTTCCTCGATGTTTTCGCGGGCCTTCGGGCCGATGGCTTCCAAGCCGGAACCGACTCCGAACCAGCCGGGGAGGTAGAAGCGGGCTTGGGTCCAGGAGAAGACCCATGGGATTGCGCGGAGATCCTTCAGGGAAGCCTTCTTTCCCGTGCGTCTTGAGGGGCGGGACCCAAAGACGCCGGTTTCGAGGGCGTCGATGGGGGTGGCGGTGCGATAGAAATCGAGGAAGCCTTCGGCATCGCGGAGGGCGCGGTAGGCCTTATCTGACTCGCGCGAGAGGGCATCGAGGCTCTCACGGCATTGCTCGACCGGGTGGAAGTGTTTGTCTTGGAGGCCCACGGTGCGGGTGGCTCCGGCCACGAGGAGCTCGAGGTGGAAGTGGGCATTCCCTTCATGCCCGTATTTTCGAGGGAGAACTTCGCCTTGTTCGGTGATCCGAAGCGGGCCGGCGAGGGCCCCTTTGGGGAGGGCGCGGAGGAACCAGCGGGTGGGGCCGGCTCCGCGGCCGATCGTGCCTCCACGCCCGTGGAAGAACTGGGGAACCACTCCGGCCTTGTGGCAGGCTGCGGTCATTGCTTCCTGTCCTTTGAAAATGCCCCATTGCGAGGCGAAGACTCCGGCGTCCTTGTTGGAGTCTGAGTATCCGACCATGGCGGGCTGCATCCCGGACGGATGAGGGCCCATGATTTCGAGATATTCGCCGAGGATGTCCTTGGAAGCGGCCAAATCTTCGCCGGTCTCGAAGAGCGGGCTGACTGGGAGGAGGGAGCGCCATTTCCCGTTGCTGCCGATCCGGGCGAGCCCGGCTTCTCGGGCCAGGAGTTGTACCAGAAGGATGTCCGAGACTGACCGGGTCATGCTGATGATGAGCTGGCCAAGTCCTTCCGGGCCGTGACGGCGGAGGTGGGTGGCGAGAAGTCGGAAATAGGCAAGAATCTTGTCGGCATCCTCCCCGGCTTCCTCGTATCGAGGGAGAAAGGGGCGGGGATTGGAGAGTTCGGTGACGAGAAAGCTCCTTCTTTTTTCCTCGCTCCATTGCGGGAAGTTTCCCCCATCGGGAATCCCCACCTTGGCAAAGAGTTGGGCTGCCGCCGCGTCGTGAGCTTCCGAGTTGTTGCGGACGTCGAGCGAGGCCAGGTGGAGACCGAAGACGCGGGCGAGTCGGATGAGGGGAAAGATCCACTCATGAGCGGCGAGCGGGGCGTGGGCTTCCTCGAGGGTTTCATGGAGGAGTTCGAGGTCTGCGAGATATTCCGTCGTGCGGAGGTAGCGGCCTTGCTCGAACTTTTCGTGCATCAGGCGCAGGTAAGTCTGCCATGGCTCGAGGTGGTAGCGGGTCGCAATGGCGTGGCCAGCTTCTCCCAGTTCCGTCACCATGGTGTTGAGGGCCTCGCCGAGCGAAGTTGGGACCTTGGTGAAGGGCGGGGCGAGAGTGAGCTTGTCGGCGACCCGGTTGAGGTGCCGTTGATGCATCGCCACGGCGTGTTCGTGCAGTTCGGCGAGCGTGTTCCTTGTCACCTCCGGAGTCACAAAGGGATGGCCGTCACGGTCGCCCCCGATCCAACTGGCGAAGCGGAGGGTCGGGTAGGCGTTTTCGCGTCGGAGGTTGGCTGGATCCCAGCCCGCATCCTCCCAGGCCAATTCCAAGGAGCGGTCAAGCCGGATGAGAACCTCAGGAAAGGTTTCGGAAAGATAGGGCAGAGCGTTGCGCAGTTCTTCATGGACGGCCGGGCGTTTCACGAAGATTTCGCCGGTGTGCCAGAGGGTCTGGAACTCGGCGCGCAGGGAGTCGGCCACCCGGCGCCCGTAGTGGGGATCACTCCGCGCTCCCTCGTAAGTCCGTAATTCCTCGTAGATAGCCTTGTGACGGAGTCGGACCGAAGGGCGTTTTGCTTCGGTGGGATGGGCGGTCAGGACAGGCTCGACGCGGACTTTTCGGAGGGCCGAGAGAACATCCTGCTCGGTGAGGCCGTTCTCGACCAACCGATTGATCACCGAGGGCCAGAGGCCCTTGATGGCCTTGGCACCGTGAGTGCTGCGTCGCGCTCCGCGAAAGCGCCAAGCAACGCGTTCCTCGACGATATTGAGAAGTTCAAAACAGATCGATAGGACTTGGGCTCCTTCCCGTTCCGAGCCTGCAGGGATGCTTTTTGGAAGGGATTTGCCGGTCCGCCAGGGAACGAGGGAGCGGAGTTCATCGTCCAGCGGCAGGGCGTCGGCCAGCATGGAGGTGATTTCGGCCAGATTGTCGTCGAGTTCACGGAATCCGGCCTCAAAGTAACGGTCGTCTTTAATGTCATCGGGCATCCCGCCCCAAGAATGCGCGGAATCGTCTCAAGACGCAAGGATGGGTCTTTTGCGGTCGAGGAAGTTCTGCTAATGACGGGCATGAAGAAATTGTTGATTTTGCTGGCTGGGTGTTCGGGATCGCTTGTCGGGGAAACGACACGGGTGTTTGTTGGGACAAGCAACGAGGGTTTGTTTCAAGTGGAACTCGACGAAAAAACCGGGGCTCTGACGAACCGTCAGCAATTGGTGAAGGCTTCCGGGATGGGATTTCAGGAGCTCAATGCCGATGGATCGTTGCTTTACTCGACCATCCAGCAGGATGGAAAGGGAGCGGTTGCTTCCTATCGGGTGACCGATGAAGGGATGCAGGAACTTTCGGTACAGCGGTATGACGGACGGGGGCTGTGCCATGTCAGTCTTGATCGGACCGGGACGGTTCTCTTCGGTGCCGACTATGGCGGGGGCCTGGTGGTTTCCTTTCCGGTGGCCGATGGCGTGATCGGGAAGAACGCCTCCTTGATGCGTCACGAGGGATCGGGGCCGAACAAGCAGCGGCAGGAGGGTCCTCATGCCCATTCGATGTATGCCGGGCCGGACAATCGGTTTGCCTACGCTCCGGACCTCGGAATCGATCAGGTGAAATTCTATTCTTTCGGGAACGATGGTCACTTGAGCGACCAAGGAGGCTTCGCGGTGCCGGGCGGATCCGGTCCGCGGCATATGAAATTCGGGAAAAGCGGGGAGTTCGCGTATGTGCTCAACGAATTGTCACTCACCGTTTCGGGTTTCAAACGGGATTCGAAGACTGGCAAGCTGACGCTTTTGGAGTCGGTCAAGGTGCTGCCCACCAACGCTGATGCCACCGAAATGAGCTGCTCGGAGATCCGGGTCTCCTCCGATGGACGTTTCCTCTACACGGCCAATCGTGACTTGCGGAATGAGAAGCGTGATTCGGTCTCGGTCCTTGCGGTGGGGGAGGACGGCAAGGTCAGGCTGATCGCGGCCGCTCCGGCTGAAGTCTGGATCCCGCGCAACATCAATCTCAGCCCGTCGGGAGATTGGTTGCTGGTAGCGGGACAGCGGTCGAATGAAGTGACCAGCCATCGCATCGACAAAAAATCCGGCAAACTCGCCTTCAGTGGGAATCGCATCGAAATGCCCGCCGCGATGTGCATCAACTTTGAGAGGTGAAGGCTCTCTCTGGAAAGCGAGAGTGCGCCTTCCCCTGCGTGAATTTTTATTCATTCAATTTGATCATTAAGTTTGATTTAATATTATCGGTCCTGAGGTTGGATCCCGATTGTTCCGGAGTCGGGTGGGAGTGGTGATGATGGTTTGGTTGGGGGCAAGTTTCTTTTTTTCAGTGGGTTGAGTTCGCTTCGAGTGGGCTTCAACTGGTGTGCCGGAATTTCCGGTCAAAACCGTTTGGTCGTCCTCGGTGCTCTCGATAGAAAAACCTTGTCGAAGACGGTTTTCGTGAGAGAAGGGGGTTAATTGCTAACGGGCGTGAAGAGCGTCCAGTCCCCCTTTTGCGATGAAGAGATCTTACCGTGGCGCATTTTTTCTCTGGGTTCAGTTGATGATTTTGGCCCTGATGCCTGCGAGAGCTGTCGGGCAGTCTTTTTTGAACATGGTGGAGTCTCCGGCGGGGGCTGGGCTGTTTGTGGATCGTTTCAGTGGTGAGTATCTTCAGGCCAATCTGACCGCTGGGGTGACCCGCCTTTTCAATGCGGCGGCAGGCGACCGGGTCACGGTGTTGGTAGAGACGAGCTCGCTTCGCGAGAATGCCAACCCCCGGGTGCGGCTCACCGATGCGGGAGGTGTCCTCATCGCGGAAGTGACTGGAGACCAGCAGGGAAGGGTAGTGTTGGAGAACCAGCTCATTGCTGATCCCGGGGTTTATACCTTGACGATCTATTCCACCACTGAGTCGGCCGAATTCACGGCCGATGTCATGTTGGGGCGACAGCTCGAATTGGAGAGCGAATTGAACGACTTTCCCTTGGTCGCCGACGTGCCCAAGGCTCTTCCGGTGGCGGGGGGATTCGAGGTCCGTGCGGCTGGTTCGTTGGGATCGACCCTTGATTGGTTCGCCTTGGGAGAACTGGCGGTTGGTTCGGCGATCGACCTCGCGGTGGTGGCTCCGGCCAATTCCCTGTTGAATCCTGAAGATCTTTCGATTGCTCTCTTCAAAGAGGGAGATCCGGTGCCAGTGACCACGGTTTCCGGTGGGGCACTTTCCTTCACTCCAACCGAGGCGGCTTCCTATCTGGTGCGCCTTGAGGTGCCCTCGCTTGATGACAAGGCCTTGCAGTTTGACGGCACGGCGGCCACGGTGAATCTCGGGAATCCGGTGGCCCTTCAGATATCTGGTGATCAGACGGTTGAGTTCTGGGTCAACCCTGCTCGGCTGGGCAAGCGTCAGAATCCTTATGAAAAGGCCTACGGCGGGGAGGGGACGATGACCATCGAGCCTGATGGATTGATCAACTATTATTACGGAAGCGGAGGCGACAACAACAATCCCTACTTGGGGGTCCCGTCGGTGGCCCGTGTCCGTCCGAACGAATGGACTCATGTGGCGATGGTCCGGGATCTCACCAGCACGCCCAAGACGGTGACCTGGTATTTCAACGGGCAGCAGGTGGCGCAACAGGAAGTGACGATCTTCCCGGCGGCCACCAGTGTCCGGGATTTCCTGATCGGCAACGGCTATGCCGGATACTTCGAAGGAGAATTGGATGAATTCCGCGTCTGGAACGTGGCTCGCAGCGCGGTCGACATTGCCAACCACTACGCGGTCACCCTGACCGGAAGCGAAGGCGGGTTGGTGGCCTACTACCGGTTCAACGAGGCGGGGGGGACGGACATTCTCGATGGCTCGTCGAACGGGCTCAATGGAACGATCACGGGAACCTTTGATCGGAGTGGGGCAGGTGGTTCGGTGGCTGCCTTTGCGGCCTCGCAGTCGCTCGGGACGACCTACTTCCTGAGTGCCGAAGTGGATGACCTGGTGGCCCCGACGGTGGTCCGGACCGGTCTTTCCCCACTGGCTCCGTATCTCTTCAATGGCACCACGGCTGCGCCCTCCAACATGGAAGGTGAGCGGGGGAATATTGGCAGCGAGTTTTTCTACACCGTGCGCGGGACCACTTCGGGAACGCTCAAGGGAACGGGCGTCTATTCCGACGATTCCTCGCCGGCTAAGGCCGCGGTTCACGCCGGGATTCTCCGATCGGGAGAGGTGGGCACCGTCAAGGTGACGATCACCGGTGACACCCGCTATTTCCAGGCATCAAGCAATCACGGGGTGGCGTCTTCGTTTGACGACTTTCACCCCGGCAGCTTTACCATCGAGCCCTACGCCCCGTTGGTGGCGCCCACCCTGGATGGCCTCTATCCCGGATTCTGGGTGGCCTTCAGTGAGCCGGTGGATCCGTCCACCCTGGACGCCGTCACCTTGAGTTGGGCCGGGCCCGACGGAGTCCTTGCGACCGCGGACGACGAGAACTTTCCCGTCAGTTTGATTTCGGTGGAAGACCACAACCGGGCCGTCTTCGGGCTGGATGGCAAGGTCCTGCAGGCCGGGGTGTATCGTCTCCGGGTGGCCGCATCGCTTGCCGACCGCGCCGCCAACACCCTGGCTTCGCCCTACACCGAGGACTTCACCATCGCTTCCAATTCGGGTTACGTGAACGAATCAGGCGAAGGCGATACCTTCGCGACATCGACCTTGCTCTCTCTTTCGGTGGACGCCGGGACCTTTGACGGCTCGTTTGTGGATGGTGGGGTGAACCAGAGTTCATCGGGAGATTCTCCCTTTGATGTGGGGCACGCCGACTTTGATGGTGATGGTCACGAGGATGTCGTGGTGGGATACCAGGGGAGCGGGGAAAAGGTGTCGGTGTTCCCGGGCAATGGCGACGGGACCTTTGGGACGCCGGTCGAGTTTCCCGCGTCGGGCGATGTCTGGGACGTCGAGTTGATCGATTACAACAAGGACGGGAAGACCGACGTGGTGGCTTCGGCCCGCAACATTGATGCGGTCCTCCTGTTGCAGAACACCTCGACCCCGGGAGTGTTGTCCTTCGTGCAGCAAGCGAACCTTCCGGTGGGTGACGACCCGCGTGTCATTACGACCGGGGATTTCAACAAGGACACCTGGCCGGACTTGGCGGTGAGCAACTATGGCACCAACGGGACGACGGGCCGGAGCGTTTCGCTGTTGTTGAACGACCAGAGCGGCGGCTTCACCCCCTCGCTTCTGGAGCAGGGCACGATGCGGGCCTTTGGCCTCTCGGCGGCGGACCTGAATGGCGACACCAACCCCGACCTGGTGGTGGGCGACATTGATAATGGACAACGGATCGGGGTGATGCTGGGCAACGGGGACGGGACTTTCGGGGCTCCGGCCTTCTATGATTATGGCGCGGGCTGGGACCCTAGCGGGATTGCCATCGCGGACTTCAACCAAGATCTGGCCATGGATCTGGTAGTGATGCGGGGGAACTGGTATGCGCGCGAACTGTCAATTTACCCAGGGGTGGGCGACGGCACCTTCGGTGAGCGGATCAACCAAGATCTGGGCGGGGGAGGATATTACTATCACTTTGAGCAGGGCGACTTCACCGGGGACGGCTGGCCGGACCTGATGTTGGGCGGGTATGACCGTCTCACCCTGCTGCAGAATACAGCCGATGGGAGCTTCGGCTTCCGGGAGTCGTCGCGCAACCCGGGGCGGGCCTACGGGGTGGCGGTGGCGGACTTTGACGAGGACGGCACGGTCGATCTGCTGTCGAGTGATGAGAACAATGATTTGCTGCGGTTCTATGCCGGGCAGCCGCGGGCCTTTTTGCTGGCCGATGACAGCAATGTCGCGACCGGTTTGTTGCACGGGTATGGCCGGGGCTATCTGAGCGACAACAACGACGTGGACTACTTCCGCTTCTCGGCCAAGGCCGGGCAGTTGGTGAACCTGGCGGTGGACACCACGGGGCAGGACTCGGCGAACCTCTACTACATTGTCGAGGACTCGGAGGGCAACGACCTCTTTGCGATTGCCGGGCCGGTGACCGTGAGTGGGCCGCGGACCATTCCGCGGGACGGGACGTATTTCGTGCGGGTGAGCCCGAATGCGGGGCACTACAACCGGGAGTATCGCTTCCGGGTCAGTCTGGCTCCGGCGGGAAGCGGCCAGCAGGAGAGCGAGAACAACGACTCGATCAACAACAGCGACGGGCTGGCCTTCACCCAGAGCGGAACGCAATTGTCGGCCCGCATCTACGGGGTCCTGATGAGCAACGACGGGTCCGGGGATTACTATAACCTGGGCAACCTTGCCGAGGACACCGAGGTCCGCATCCGGCTCGATCTGCCCTCGACCTCGACTCTTGATTCACCGGCCCTGACCCTCTTCAAGTCTGATGGTTCGGCGATCACGCCTGATTCCCTCTCCCCGACCGAGCTCTTGTTCCAACTTGGCGAGGGCGATGCCTCGACGTATTTCCTGCGGGTCTCCGGAGGAACGCGCTCATCGCTGGCCGAGTACTTCGTCAACGTCTCCCTGACCGACCTCGTGCCGCCGAGCGTGGTGGCCGACAGCCTTCCCGATGATTCGACGGATGGTCTCGTGACCGGCTTTTCACTCACCTTCAACAAGGACATGCTTCCTTCGTCGATCAACAACGCGAGCAACTACTCGTTGGTCTGGGCGGGTCCCGACGGGTTGCCCTCGACCCCGGATGATGTCGCGGTCACCATCGTTTCCTCCGGATACTCCAGCGGGCTCACCGCCTCCTATGCCCTAGCTGGTGCCCCGATTCCTGCGGGGGACTATCTCTTCCGGGCCACCGGACTCCGGGACATCTTCGGAAACGAAATTCCGGTTCCCTACGAAAAAGCCTTCTCGGTCGGATCCCAGTCCGGTGCCGGCATTGAAACCGAGAGCAACAACTCGACCGCAACGGCCACTCCGCTGCCCTTGGACGATTCCATTCCGGGATACCTGACCGCCAATGCACGGGGTCTCCTGATCGATTCGCCTGATGTCGATTACTGGAGTTTCGAAGGGGAGTCCGGCGACCTCTTTGTCTTTGAAACCTTCCTGCCTTTCGTGGGTTCAACAACCTCGCTTTACTATCGGGTCTACCGCCCGGACGGATCCCTCCTTTGGGAACGTCGGATCAACAGCAGCGAACTTGAGTCGGCAGCGCCGGTCACTCTCCCGGAAACGGGGACCTATGTGATCCAGATCGATGACTGGAACTCGGTGCGCAGTGAATACCGTTTCCGGGTGACCCTGGTCCGGGCGGGCATTGACTACGAGACCGAAGGGAACGGCGATCTCGGCAGTGCCAACCCGGTGAACTACAACGTGGTGAACAATATCAACACGGCGGTGGCGGCCGGATTCATCAGCGGACCCACCCAGCTTGACTTCTTCGATCTGGGGACGATTGACGCGGGCACCACCGTTTTCCTGAGCACCCGGGCCCCGAGCGGAAGCGGGCTCTCTCCCATCGTCTCTCTCTACAACTCGGCGGGTCAGATCATGAACGAGGTCAGCGGAACGCCGAATGATTCCAGTGTGGAGGTGCCGATCTCCGAGACCGGAGTTTACTACGGTTTGGTGCGCGCCAACATCGGCACCTCCGGACTCGACGGCACTTACGTCCTAGATATCCGCACCCTGCCGACGGCTGCGGTGGACTTTCCGAACCTCCAGGTCACCGCGGTGGACGACGTCACCACTCCGGGAATCCGGAGCGGCGACGCCATCACCTTCAGTTACACCGTCACCAACACCGGAAGTCTCCAGACCGGCTCGTCGGCGTGGGTGGACCGGGTGGTCCTGTCCTCGAATGATGTCTACGGAGACGGCGATGATCTGCAATTGGCGGTCATCCCTCACACCGGGGCCCTGTCTCCGTCGGCCTTCTACGTCAACAATCCCACCGTGGTGATCCCGGACGGACTTTCCGGAGACTTCTATCTCATCGTGAGGACCGATTCGTCCAATGCGGTCGATGAGATCTTCAAGGAGGGCGACAACAGCCGGGCCACCTCGACGACCTTCCCGGTTCAGCTGCAGGACTACCCGGATCTGGTCATCGAGGACTTCGGCATCACCGGTCCTGATCCCTCGGGGCTCTATCAGTTTGACTGGAAGTTGGCGAACCGCGGCACTGGCGATGCCACCGGGAATCACACCACGCGGATCACCATCCTCAATACCACCACCTCCCAGGTGGTCCTGAATCAGGACCTCGATGTCATCGATGCGATCGGATCCGGATTGTTTTTGAGTCAGGCCACCTCGTTGACCACCACCACGCCTGGGTTCTACCTCATCACGATCACGGCCGATGCCGACCGGGAAGTTTACGAATACAACGTCAGCGGCCATGGGGCGGCTGAAGCCAACAGCCTTCAGGACAACTTCCAGATCTTCGAGTTCTTCGACATCATGGTTTCGGCCTCACCCGGAAGCGGCGGATCGGTCTCGGGTGGAGGGACCTATCGGGACGGATTTGAAGTGACAGTCAGCGCCACCCCGGACACCTCGGTTTTGCCCTACCGCTTTGTGAACTGGACCGAGAACGGTGTTTTCGTCAGCGCCAATGCCACCTACACCTTCACCGCCGGGTCCGACCGGAATCTCGTGGCGGTCTTTGCCCTGCCGCAGTTCCAGGTGGTGTCCTTGGTTTCCCCGCCTGGGTCGGGGAGTGTCTCGGGGGCCGGGACCTATGCCTTGAATGCCACAGCCAGCCTCACGGCCAACCCGTCGCCCGGCTACCTCTTCGACCGGTGGGAAGAGGGGGCGACCAATCTGGGTTCGACCAACCCGCTGGCCTTCAATGTCACCGGTGCCCGCACCGTGACCGCGGTCTTCCGCGAGGCCAATCCGACCCACCTGGTCACGCTGGCGACCGCGCCGCCCGACCTCGTGGTGATACCCGGCGGGGCGACCTACGCCAATGGTGAGATTCTCAACGCCACCGCTCCGCTGTCGGTGATCCGAGATGACTCGGAGTTCCTCTTCAAGAGGTGGGTGCTGAATGGGCTGCAGCTCAACACCAACCCGGTCCTCAGCAAGACCTTCTCGACGCTCGACCCGCCGGTCATGGCCTACTTGGCCGACTATGAAGAGCGGAGCCTCCTCCCGGTCCTCACGTCGGTGACGAGCAACTTCGGGACTCTGGTGCCGCTCTCGGATGCGGTGGTCTTCACCGTCAACTTCGATCGCGACATGAACACCAGCATCCTTCCGGGGCTGACGCTTTCTTCGGGAACGGCGTCAGTCATCCCGCCGGTGCCGACCGGAGCTTGGGTGAATGCCCGGCAATACCGGAGCGGGCCCACCAGCTTCGGGTCCGACAGCGCGGGAGCCTTCGCCTTGACGGTCGGGGCGGCCACCGACACCAACGGACGGGTGATGGCGGCGGATTCCTCCTTCGGCTTCACCGTGGACGGTCTGCCTCCTGAGAATCCGGTGCCGATATTGACCGGAACGACCTCGAGCGCGGCCACCGTGGGATGGGCCGGTTACCCGGCTCCGGCCGATCTGGGGAGCTTCCGCTATTATCTCGAGACCTCGCCCTTCACCTCGGTTTCGGGACTCTCTCCGGTGAGCGGGGCCGGCAAGACCGCCCGCTCGGCGACCTTCACCGGACTTGAACCCGACACGGACTACTACGCTGCCATCATCGCCGTGGACGCCGCCGGTAACATCACCCCCACGGTGACCCCGCTCAGCTTCCGGCTGGCGACCGTGCTTCCACCTCCGGTCAATCCCACCCTGGCCCGGCCGTCGATCACTTCGGCCCGCCTGGACTGGGCGGCCTACGACCGGACCTTGATCGGGCTGGAGGGCTTCCGGATCTATCGTTCCACCACCCCGTTCACCACGGTCGATGTTCTCACCCCGGTGGCCGAGGTCGATCGCAATACCACGCAGTATCTCTTCGAGGGACTGGACCGCCTCGATGATCATCACTTTGCCGTCGTGGCCTTCAACCGGAATGATGAGCAGGTGGACGAAGTCACGCCCGTGCTCTGGCAGGATCCCCTTCGTGGAACCCTGGCCGAGTCCTTCACGATCGGAGGCGAGGAGGAGGTGATCCTGATTCACGGGGATCTGGTTTTGTCGGGGGGCGCCACCCTGACCATTCTTCCGGGAACCACCCTGGCCTTCGCGCCGGGGACAGGTCTTTCGGTGCAGGATGGCATCCTCGTGGCCGACGGTAGTGCGCGCTGGCCGGTCCACTTCACCTCCGCCGGGGAGTTCTCCGATCCACCGACGGCAGCCCGTGGCGATTGGTCCGGAGTGACGCTGGGCGATCCGACGAAGGTTTCCACCTTGCGTCATCTTTGGTTGCGGTTCGGTAGTGGCTTGCAGGTGACCGGAGGAGAGCCCGTGCTGTCCAACTACTATGCCGTACAGAATTCCGGAGCGGGCCTCGATGTCAGTGGCGGAACGGTGAATGGCGTTGATCTGCTACTGACCGTGAACGAAAACGGGGCGCGTGCAACTGGGACGGGATCCTTGACTCTCACCAACAGCATTCTCAAGAGCAACAGCGTGGCAAACGCGGTCCAGTCCGGAGGCGGGGAGCTTTCCGCCGAAAGATGTTTCTGGGGCACTCCGACGGCTTCCGGTCTCGAGGGAATCGTCTCGGCCGGTTCGCTGCTGGCCAACGAGCCCGTCCTCGGTGGGGTGCTGGCCGTTCGGAATGGTGAGGACCGGACAGCGACTCGAGACATCGTCCTCTTCCTAGGGGCGGCCAATGGCGTGAGCTTCCGGTTGTCGGAGGACTCCCTGTTCCCCTCGGTGGCCTTCGATGAGCTTTTTGAAGCGGATGATGATTTCCGCTTCTCGCCCTACGGATTCGAACTGCCCTTCCGCTTGAGCCAAGGAGGAGGACTGAAAACCGTCTTCGGACAGCTGCGTTCGGAAAGCGACCAGCCCGGAGGGAATCTCTCAGTCCCCATCACCTTGGTGACCGATGGTCCGGTGGTGGGGTCCTTCAGTCTGACCGAAGGTCAGGTGGTCGATCGTCCGATCACGGTCACCGGCACGGGAAGTGCGCCGCTGGGAGTGGCGCGAACGCAATTCCTGGTGGACGGCGTGGTTCTGGCTCAAACCACCACCGGGGCCCTGTCCTTCGAGTGGGACCCGCGTTCGCTTCCCTCTGGGATCAAGCGGGCCGTTCTAGCGGTCTCGGACAATTACGGGGGAATGGCCACCCGCGAGGTGAATGTCACAGTGGCTCCCGGCCCGCCGCCGCGCCCGGTTATTGCCTCCCCATCGGACGGGACACTCACCAACAACGCCACCGTCACGGTGCAGGGCTCGGCTGAGCCGGGTGTGACGGTGCAAGTGACCCGGAACGGCGCCGTGATAGTCTCCGATATCCTGGTGCCTGCAAACGGACAGTTTGTCATTCCGGATGTCCCGCTGGTGGAAGGGGCCAACGTTTTGGTGGTGTCGGCGGCCGACTTTCTGGGCTCGAGTTCCTCGCTTTCGGTTTCTCTGACGTATGATAGCGGCCCGCCTGCCGCTCCGAACCTTTTGCGGGTGGTCACCAACGACCTTTCGGTTGAGGCTGAGTGGGAATACCAGGGCGATGAAGAGCCGACCCGCTATGGCCTGTATTGGAATCCGACGTCGTTCGATGATCCGTCGCAGGCTTCCAAAAAAATCGAAAATCTGACGTTAGCCAATGGCAACTTCACCTTCGAGGATGGCAACTGGTTTGTCGGAGTGGTCGCCTTTGATGCTGCTGGCAATGCCAGCCCGCTTTCAAACCTGCGGCAAATATCGGTCGATTTCAGTCGCCCGGTCATCACTGTCTCTTACGACCAGGCCATGCCAGTCGGTCCCGGCCTCCTTGGTGTGCAGGTCGAGTCCAATGAAGCGCTCGATTCGGTCCCGTCGATGACCATTCGCTCCGCAGGTTCGAGTAGTCCCATTGCCATCACTCTGGCTCAGCAGACGTCCACCTTGTTCACCGGGCAGTATCAGGTCAGTGCAGCCAGCAGTCGTTCCGGTAATGCAGCGGTCCGCGTTTCTGCGCGGGATTTGGCAGGAAATGTCTTCAGCGGAACTCCGCAGGGTGAGAGCCTCAGCTTTGATGTCACCAAGCCCACGGCCATCATCACGCTCGATGAGGCTGCGCCCATCCAGACCACGTCGCCCCGGACGCTGACGGTCGGGTTGACCTTGTCCGAGAGTCTTGAGGCTGGTACGGAACCAGTCCTTCGATTCGAACCGCCCGTCGGGGCTATCATTGATCTCCCGCTGACTGGAAGCGGACTGGTCTGGTCGGGGCAACTGCCGGTGAATGCTGCGATGGGAAGCGGGGAGGGCTTCTTCCGCTTCAACGGCACCGATCCGGCAGGCAACGATGGCACCGTGATCACGGAGAACGAGATCTTGGAGCTCTACAACTCGGCGCTGCCGAACCCACCCGGACAGGTGACCCAGGTGCGGGGTGAGATTCTCTCGGGCGGACGCATCCGAATCGATTGGACCCCCGCTGCGCGGGCCGAGTCTTACAAGCTGTTCCGCGAGCCCGGTAGCGAGGGGGGAGTGCCCACCCTGCTGGTCGAGGGCGGAATCGAGGCCTTGTCCTATGTCGACACCCCGCCTGTTGATGGTCCTTACCGGTACGCCGTGGTCTCCGAGTTGCGGGGCGCGGAAGGCCCCCCATCCGGCATCCTGGTGGCCGAATCGGACCGGCTGCCTCCGGAAGTGCCCGAGTCCTTCTCGGTCCAGTTGCTCGCCTCCGGCGTGGAGATCAGTTTTGCGGCACCGGCCTCCGGGCCGATCCCCAGTTCCTACCGGATCTACCGTGGCGCGACCTTGTTGCGCACCGTTTCGACTCCGGAGATCATCCGCGACTACCCGGCGCGGGGGGCTCACGATTACCGCGTGGCTTCGGTCGATCAATACGGCAATGAGAATCCCACCGCCCCCATCACCATCGAGTTGTCGGTGAGTCCGGTGCGCGACCTCCACCTCAATGCCCGTCGGGGGAGTGCTTCCTCGCTGACCTGGCAGAACATCGATAACACCGTGGTGGGCTTCAATGTCTATCGGGACGGGGTGAAACAAAACGGAGCGCCCCTGGCGACAGCGGCCTATGTCGATTCGCTGGGTAGCGGCGGTCGCTCGGTTCTGTATGAAGTGAGCGCTGTGAACGGGGCGGGGGATGAGAGTCTTCGTCGCGAGGTCCGGGTCTTTCCGATCGACCTGCGTGCCCTCCTCAATCCCGGGCAGGAGGGGAGTGAGGGACGGAGCTTTGCCGGCTACTTTGACCGACTCCGGATTGAAATCGAGAACCGGGCTGCCGGGAACGCGTTGGAGCTGGAAGCCATCGAGATCAACCGTATGGTGACCGGCGAGGATGATCTCACTCAGACCAATGATTTGAATCTGACGGTGGCCCCCGCGACCACGGAGGCCACCGAGGTGGTGTTGCCGGCCCCGGTCACGGTGGGAGCGGCCCAGAATTATCAGGTCATCCTGGAAAGCCTTCCCTCGTCGGGGGGCAGCCGGGTGACCTATGAATTCAATTTCGAGAAGGATCTTGCGGTCCGGGCCTCGACCCCGGCCAGCCTTCGCACCGCCATGATTCCGGTTGCCGGAGCCAACGCGAATGTTGAGGTCACTCTCCGGAATGCTGGGGGGGCTCCGATGGAAGTTATCCTCGGGAGGGAGTCGGGTACCATGCCGGGAGATGTGGCCATCGAGGTCACCACTGCCGAGGGCGAGGTGGTGAGTCGCACTGAATTCAAGGGACTCGGGGCCACCGGGACCGTTCTCCAAACCGATGGCCGGGTCACGGTGACCATCGCGCCGGGCCAGACCTTCACCTTCACCGTGCCTGACGTGGTGATTCCGGAATACTTGGGACCGCTCGGGGACGGTGCCTTTCTTTCGCTCAATCTCTCCAACCTCTATTCAGGACTTGGAACCTCCAACTCGGTCATGCAATCGACAAGGTTGTCCGCCCAGATTTTCACCCGCCTGCTCGAAACACCCTACTACGGCGAGTTGCAAACGGACAAAGATGCCTATGTCAACGAAGAAACGATCATGATTTCTGGTCGGGCCCTCGCCCGGGAGACCGACCTGCCTGAAGCCAATGTGCCTCTCCGAATCGGTTTCGAGGTGCAGAGCTACGTCTTTTACGAGGAGGTCACGACGGATGAAAATGGTGACTATACCCTTGAGTTCACTCCGCCCAAGGGGTTCTCAGGCGCATTGAACATCTGGGCCGCCCACCCCCTGGTGGTCGATCAACTGAAACAAAAGACCATCCAGTTTCGGCGCTTCTACACGGCCCCGGGAACTGGCCAGATTGTTTTGTCAAAGAATGACACCCTCGACTTCCAGATCACCCTCGCAAACCCGGGCGACCTCCCTCTTGAGAACATCGCCTTGAACGATCGGGTGTTCATCACGAACGAGGGAGTCGAGACCGACATCGACACCATTTCCGCCGAGATCCTGACGCCGGGTCCGCTCAATCTTGAGCCGTATGAGGTTCGCAAGGTGGACCTACGGGTGACGTCGGCTCTGGATGCCCCAGATGCCGCGGTGGCAGTCCTGAACTTCGTTTCCCAGGGAGGGGCTTCAGCGGAATTCCGGGGCTTCCTGTCCCTCCGCCCGGCAGTGCCCGTGCTCAGTTTCACCGAGCCCTCGGTGGGATACGTCGACCTGTCGGTCAACCGCGGGGAAATCGCGAGCACCCGGGTCGTTCTCGAGAACAAGGGGCTTCGGGCCCTCGAAGGAGTGGAGGTCATTCCACCGTCCACCCTGGGCTGGATGGATGTGACCCTGCCGCGCGATGAGAACGGACGTATCTTGCTGCCCGACGTTCCGGTCGGCGGGAAGTTGGTCTTCACGGTGGCCTATGCCCCGCCGCAAGGAACGGCGCTGGGGCTTTACGATGATCTCCTCCTCATCCGGGGCTCGAACCTGCAAAGCGATTTCCAGGTGAACCTGTTTGCCCAGATCACCAGTTCGGAGCGGGGGAGCGTGAAGTTCTTTGTCGACAATATCTTCGCCGAGCCGGTTCCAAACGCCAAAATCCGTCTGCGCAATCCGAACCTGCGGGCCAACCTGGGACCCTTCTTCACCGATTCCCTCGGTGAAGTGACGATTCCGGATTTACAGGAGGGAGGATGGTCCTACCAGATCACCGCATCGGGTCACACTACCGCCACCGGAAGCTTCGATGTCCGCGGCGGGCAGACTGCCTTCGCGACCCATCGGCTCTCGAAATCGCTGGTGACGGTCGAATTCACGGTGACACCAGTGCCTTTTACCGACCGGTATGAAATCACCATCGAGCAAACCTTCGAAACCCGGGTGCCGGTTCCCAATCTTGTGATGGACCCACCAGCAACGCAGTTGTTCGACCTTCCCGATGTGGCCGAGGGAACGATCATGGTCGATGTCAAGAACGTGGGTCTGGCCAGTCTCTTCGAGGTGATTATCCGGGGACAGTCCGCGAACTACGGTTCTTTGGTTCCCCTCGTACGCTACCTTCCTGAGTTAAAGGCGCAGGAGACGGTGACCATTCCCTTCAAGTGGACCTGGGACATCACGGGATTGGTCGATCGCGATGCTCCGGGAGCCGAGCCGAGCAATTTCGATGAACAGGGAATCGAGAATATTCTAGCCCGCCGGCAGTTGGCTGACCAGATGGCCAATGCTCTGAGCTATCCCGAAACGGGAAATTCGACCTTTGACTTCTGTGCCGGAAACTTCGGCAGTCCCTTCCCCGATATTCGTGGTCTGGCCGCCCTCACCGAGGGGCTGGCCTGCTGTCCGGATGGCGCACCCCTGGCGGCCGGCGCGGCCTTCGCCCTGACGGCTTACAGCACCTATTCCTTCATCAGTTCGCCCGCCGTCACCATCGGGACCTTCCTCGGCTGTTTGGCCAGCGGTCTCTTCGACGGGATCGGCGGCGGAGGCGGCGGAGGGGGGAGTAGCGGGCCGTCGACATCGCCCGGATTCGGGCCCGGGGGCGGTTGCTTTGTCACCAACACCCTGGTCGAGGTGCCCAATGCCCCCCCGGTTCCGATCCAGGATCTCAAGACCGGGCAGTTGGTCCGGACCGGCGAGAAGGCGGGGCACTATGCCGCGGTCGAGGAGGTGATCACTCGCGAAGCCGACAACCTGCATCGCTTGTCCCTGAAGCCGATGCGGGGGGCGGTTGATGAGAAGCCGATCGTCCTGACCGGTACCGGTGACCATTACGTCTGGTCCGACTCGTCGGGGTGGACCCGCATTGACCAGCTGAAACCGGGCGATTTCCTGCATCACCATGACGGTCGACTCTTCAAGCTCCTGAAATCGGAGCTTCTGGAGGGAAGCCACACGGTGCACACCCTGAGCATCAAGGACGATACTGCCTTCTACGCCAACGGCCTGCTGGTGCAGGAACTGTGTGGTGACTTCGAGCTCCGGGCTGACCCGGAAAAGGAGACTGTGGAGGATGCTTCCTCCGAGCCCCTTGAACCCTTCTCAAACATTCCCGCCATCAAATGAAAACCGCATGCCATTCCAACTCCCGGCCGGGCCGTTTTTGGGTAGCTGTCCTGTTCCTTTCCGGGCTCGTTCCCGCGCTCTTTGCCCAGCAGCAGTTCCAGGGGCTCTGCAACCGGGTGAAGATCGAAATCGCGCAGGAGCTGACCACCGAACGGATCGGATTCGAGGCCGTGCTCAAGGTGACCAATAACGACGGGGAGGATCCCATCACCAACTTCTCGGCTGCTCTCACCTTCACTGACAAGGAAACGGGGGAGGATGCCGCCGACCGGTTCTTCGTGCAGCCTCCCGAGTTGTCCTCGATCAACCGCATCGACGGAACGGGCAACATCTCGCCGACCCAGACGGCTGTCATGACCTGGTTCATCATTCCCAAGACCGGGGAAAACGCGCCGGGTGGTGAGGACCCCCGCGGGAAGCTCTACGACATCGGATGCAATCTCGCCGGCTCGATCCGTGGGGAGCCCATTCCCGGTGATGTCCTTTTCGCGGTCAGTGACACCATCACGGTTCGGCCGGAGCCTCAGTTGGCTATCACTTACTTCCAGCCTCGCGATGTGCAGGGTGACGATCCGTTCACGCCGGAGGTGGAAAGCCCCATTCCCTTCACCCTCGGGGTGTTGGTCAAGAATGACGGCTTTGGAATCGCCAAGAAGGTCAAGATCGATTCCCAGCAACCCAAGATCCAGGAGAATCGCAACGGTCTCTTGTTAATTGCGCGCTTGCTCGGAGCGCGGGTGCAGGACTCGCAACTCGATGAGACCAGCCTTGTGGTCAATCTCGGCGACATCGAGCCGGCCAAAGTGAAGAAAGGGGCGTGGGACATGATCACCTCGCTGAGCGGCGAGTTCGTCGAGTTTCAGGCCCGCTACACCCACGCCGATGATCTCGGAGGTGAGGCCACCTCCCTGATCAAGAGTCTCGATGCCCACTTCATCGCCCGCGAGGTCCTCAATGACGAACCCGGGCGGGACTCTATCATGGATTTCCTCGCCGATACTGATCGGGATTCCAACCGTATCCCCGACACCCTCTACGAAACGGATGGCGCCATCCTGCCGGTCAACTACCAGCCGCAGGCAACCGTTGATGGCCTGAGTGGAGGCAAGACCACCGTGACCCTCAATGCCGACCGCGAGGGGTGGGTCTACCTTCGTCTCGACGATCCCGCCCAGTTTCGCTTCCCGATTGCCAGTGTGGTGCGCAACGACGGCAAAGTCCTCAATCCCCGGAACTACTGGACCAACGTCCGTTACCGACCATCCGACAACTTCCGCCTGACTTACCTCAATCTCTTCGATCGCGTGGAAAACGGAGCCTCCCATACCTATGAGGTGACCTATGACACGGTCAGCGACGACGTCACTTCTCCGGAGACCCGCATTCGCTTTTCAGGCGAGGTGAGCGGAGATGGGCCGTATTACATCACGCCTGAAACGCAGATCTACTTCACGAGCGAGGACGATAGCCCGGTCTCGATTGAATACCAGCTTGACGGCGGCGGCTTCCGGCCGGCCCTTCCCTTTGATCTCGATCTTCCCGGCACCTATGTCGTGGAGTTCTTTGCGACCGATGTCCCCGGCAATGTCGAAGTCACCAAGACCGCGACCCTGATCATTCCGGAACCGGGAGCACCGGTGGCCTTGAGTGCCGATGAAAACCGGATCTTCCCGTCGGATCTTCTCTCTATCCGGCCAAACCAGACCCCCATCCGTGCCACCGTGCCACCAAGCTCAGTCGAGGTGAACGGGCAACTCCGGCTCTACCGTGGGGTGGTGGCCTTTCCTCAACTCGCCGGGATCCCGATGGACCCGACTCCCCGGAGTGGGGCCACCATTGAAGTGAGCGGGCAATTCGCGGAGTATTACCAATATCGGATCAATGGCGGTGCCTGGACTGCCGAACGTCCGGTTGATCAGCTCATCGAACTGACCGACCTCAGCGGATCGATCACTCTTGAGGTGCGGGCGCGCCATGGCCTCGGAGATTACCTTGACGACGCCCAAGCGCTCACGGTGACCTGGACGGTCGATCCCGCCGCCGAGGATCTGATGATCACCGGGCTGCCTCCCACACCCACCCGCGAAGGCAGTACTATTACCGCCGACGTGACCACTAACGGTTCCTCGACGCAATACCGATGGTCTCCGGGTGGGCTCGGCTTTTATCGCCCGGCTGAACCCTACACCACTCCGATCACGCGCGAGCGTCTGCTGGAGGGAGATTATCAACTCAACATCATCACCAATGCCGGTGGGACTTTTCCCGATGAGGCCGCCCCCGACTCGGTCAGCGTGGCCCGGTGGACTTTTGACCGGAGCTGGGGATTTGATTTCTCAAGCCTGACCGAGATCCGGAGCGAGGAACTGGACAATGTCGCGGGGACCGGGATTTCCTTTGTCTGGGATGGTCGTGATTCCGATGGCGTGGAGCAGATTCCCGGAGCCTACACCGTTTCCCTGGAGCTCACCGATGCCCTCGGCAACATCACCCGGGCCGCCAGCCTGGTCGAGATCGAGGGGCTGTCGTCGAGTCGGCAGATCCTGGCCGCCGCCTCGAGCTCTCCCGGCAACCTCCGGGCGCAAGGCGACTGGGCGGTTTGGCAGCAGCGGGTGGGAACCACCTTGAACATCTTCGCCGACAATCTCAGCGACAGTGAACCGCCGGTGGCCATCACCAACTCGGTGGAGATGGACCAGGAAGATCCAGCGACCGATGGGGCCTATGTCGTTTGGCAGACCCGTTTGCCCAACGGCTCCACCGATCTTCTTTACTCCCCCCTGGGTGCCCCGACTCCGGCCATCGTGACTGACACGCCGGGCCGGGTGGAGGCCAATCCGGTCATCGAGTGGCCCTGGGTGGTCTACCAGGTCAAGGATGCTGACAGCCCGTCGGCTCCGTGGCAGGTCGAGGCTTGGAACGCCCAGAGCAATGAACGATTCCTGGTGTCCCCTGGTGTCGGGGACCAGTTCCGTCCCCAGATTCATGGCGGACGAATGGTCTGGGAAGATCATCGCGATGTCGGTCCAGGCGAGGTTTACTTTGCTGATCTCGAGACCCGAGAGGTCCTGCGCATCACCAACAATACTTTCGGGCAGAACAACCCCACCATCCACGGTGACCTGATCGCCTGGCAGGACAATCGCAGTGGCCAGGTCGACATCTACCTGCGCGATCTGCGTCGCCCGGTGGAAGAACAGATCACCTCGACCAACTACAACGAGGCCAACCCGCTCCTGAGTGGGACCTGGCTTTTGTTCACCGAAGATTCACTGGGGCCCCAGCTCGACAACCTGGTGATTTACGACCTTCAGGCCGGCAGCCAGCTCTCGCTCACACGCGCCACCCGACGCCACACCTTGGGTGGGCTTGGAAACGGGTTTGGAGTCTGGATCGAAACGGTCAACGGATCCCGTACCGTGGTGGCCAGCCGCCTGCCGGGATTGCAGGCCGTGATGACCAGCACCAACGCCCTCGCGGTGAGCCCCGGTTTGGTCAGCCGCTTCGACTCCGCTTTCGATCTCCTCAAGAGTTGGGGCGGCGGCAACGGGGTGACTTCGGTGAGCCTCTATCAGAGCCTCGATCCCGTTTCGGTGGTGACCGCCGAATACAATGGCGGATCGCCAACCGGCGACGATTTTGCCCTCGTGCCCGGGAGTTTTCTCTGGGTGCAATTCGAAGCCGCCAACTTGGTTGACCTCGGCAGTGGGGGCTTCGGCGAAGTCACGGTCGAGAGCGGCGTCAATGTCCTTAGCTATACCGGCTTTCCGGTGGGTTTCACTTCTTACGACCTGGTGGGCTCGATCGGAGCGACCAAGGTGCGCGGGATCCGGCTCTACGATGCCTTTGCGGGCGTCTGGCGATCCTTGGAGATCGATGAAACCGGTCTCCCCACCGGGCCGAACTTCACCATCCCGCGGGTAGCTACTCTCATCATGGACTTGCGGGAAGCTTCCACCTTTACCCCGAAATTCTAACCGTTGATCATCATGAAACGATTCCGAGCCACCTTCCTGATTTCCTTGGCCTGCCTGCAAGGGGTTCCCGGAGCCGAGATTTCGGCCAAGCAGTTGCGTGCCCTTCTCGCCAAGCCCGGACACCATCCGGTCCTGATCGACATTCGGCCCACCGCTTCATTCCAGAAGGGCTCCTTGCCCGGAGCCATCAACATTCCGGGGCAGGTCCTGCTGGAGAAAAAGATGAGTTTTTCGCGGGGATGCATCCTCATTTCCGACGGCATCGCAGACAAGGTGGATCCGGTTCAACTGGCCGAAAAGTTGCGGGCCCAAGGGGTTTCTTCAGTGGACTATCTCAAAGGAGGGGTGGCGGCGTGGTCTGAGCTCAAGGACGCCCCCACCACCACTGGCAAGGGGTCGTCCATTGGGCGAACCACCCGGACGGTGACGTATCAGGACTTGGTCCGTAAAAACGGCGATGTCTGTGTGATTGATCTGCGGACTGCCCAGGAACGCGAGGTCTCCGAGGGGCACCAGTGTCCAGTGGCAGGGTTTTGCGGATTGCGCAAGTTCGCCTACTGCGCCAATCTCAAGGAGTTTCATCACCGCAACCGCCGGTTTTCCCGTGAGGACCGAGCCGGGGATATGCCCTTGATCATTCTCATTCCCAGCGCCACCAACGACGCGGAGCCGGTGCTGAATTCCCTCCTGCTGGAAGGCTACCGTCGCTCGGCCATCCTGATCGGGGGAGCCGAGGTGATCGAAACCGAGGGGCGACGCGGGCTCAAGCGAAGTGGGGCCAGCACCGTGCGTTATCGCGATAAGCCCGGCGACGAGTCCGGGCGATCGATCAAAGAGGCTCAATCCACCCCCAACCGATAGTCAACCGCCATGAATCGATTCCCATTCCTCTTCCCCATCATCGCCGCGTGCGGATTCATCCTTGGTTCGTGGGCTGCGGCGAATCCGACGGTGGAGAGCGCAGAGGTGGGCAATGTCACCACCACCGGTTTTTCGCTTTGTTGGGAAAGCAGCGAGGCGGCCTTGCCTCGCCTCCGGGTTTTCCGCGATGCGGCCGGAACCCAGGAAGTCACTGACGACGTCTCTATTGCCTATCAAGCCCTTGCCGCCGATCGTCGTGAGGTCTCCAGCACGCCCGCAACCCGGGCTCGGAACCGGCAGGTCCGACAAGCGATGACCGACCGCCTGGTCTTTCTGGCCCGGGTTTCGGGACTGCAACCGGGGCGTGATTACTGGGTGGAGGCGGCGGTTCTCGACCCGGTCGATGAAACCCCTGATGCCAGCGCCCTGCTGCCGGTCACCACGGCGTCGCGCGCGACTTTCCTCTTGGAGTCCCGTCAACTGGTGGTCGATCTTGGCGGGGCGGGCGACCTGACCGGTTGTGTGGTCGGGCTTTCCCATGCGACCTCTCCCTATCCCTTGTTTGCGGTGGTGGGCGATGGCCTCGCCGGGAGCCGGGCTTACCTTGATCTCACCCATTTTCTCGATGCCACCGGCGAGACCCAACTCAATCCCGCTTCCGGGTCCACTCTGGAACTGGTGGTGGAACTCAAGGGGAGCGACCTCAAAGAGGGGGATTTCGATGGGACTGATGTTGCCTTTGACGGAAGCCTTACGGCTGCCTTGTCCTCCACTGCCACCTACAGTTCCGGGGAGGTGATTCTGGTGGCCACCCCGGACCGGGCGACGGCCCTGGTGGGGCAGCCCCTCCTGGTGGATTTCCGGGTCGAGACCACGGGCGGCGAGGTGGTCACTGGTTTCAATGGTCCGCTCACCTTGACCTCGGCCGCGATCGTGGGAGGGAGCCTGATCACCGACCCGCTGGTCGACGGAGACCTGACGGGACAGCCCGTGACCTTTGGGACTGCCGGGGTGCAGACGGTGTCGGTCCTTGATGTGACGAGCGGTGCTGGAACGTCCTTCGAAATCAACGTGCTGGACTACACCTACGAGAACTTTCGGACCCACTATTTTGGCGATCCGGCCGATCCTGCGGGTGGGTTTTCCGTCAATGGCGATCATGATCCTTACAGTAATCTTGAGGAGTTTGCTTACGGTCTCAATCCCCTGATCCTCGATCGTCCGCTGGTAATTGGCGGTGATGGGGCATCCTTGTTCCGGGAGGGTGGTCCGGTGATCACCCTGCGGATTGATGGTGGCGGTGTGGATTTCAGGGTCACCTTTTTGCGTCCCCGGAACCACGAAAGCCTCGGTTTAAGCTATGTTCCACGCTTCAGTGCCGACCTTGAAAATTGGTTCGATGCTCCTGGAGATCCCATCGTCTTGGCCACCGAAGGTGAACTCGAACTCGTCACGGTTCAGTTTCCCTTACTCACTCCGGAAATTCGCAAGGCTCGCTTTTTCAGCCTCGCGGTCAAAATTCAATAGATCCCCTTTATGAAAGAACTGATCATTTTGTCATTTTTCATCACCGCCTCGCTTGGTCGAGCGGCGATCATCCTCTGGGCGAACCAGGAAATTGCCATCCCGAATAGTTCGGTTGGGGTTTATCTCAACCCGGCGACAGGGGAAACCCATACTTCTGAGTCCGTCGGTTTCTCGAACACCGCGGTGAATTTCTTCTTCCGCGGACAGGGAATTCTATCGACGGAAGATTTTATGCCAGCGAGGTTGGGAACAGGTCGTCTTGATCCGATTCGACGCCTTTATCCCGGTGATCTGGTCAATGGCACCCTGACCTTTGGTCCGCAGGGTAATGGTGGTTCGAGCGGACATGTCAGCACCGTGCCTGCACCCGATCAATTTGAGTCAGGGGTTCCGGGATACCTCGGGTTTCAGCTCGATCTCAATGAGGATGGACAATATGTCTTTGGTTGGATGCGGGTGACGTTTTCAAGTGGGGCAGAGGAGGCGGCCATTCACGAGTGGGCCTACCGCACTGCCCCTGGTCAGGAAATCATCGTGGGAGTTGTTCCGGAGCCTTCGACCTGGGTTGGGGGATTTCTTGGAGCCTGCCTGGTGATGGCCTTCCAACGGAAAAGGAAAGGGGGATGACATGAGGAAACATCCTGAAGTTCGATGGGGAAGAGCCGGTTTCGGTCTCTTGATTCTTTTTCTCTTCCTGCTTGCGTGCCCGTTT
>JALQTQ010000300.1 GCA_023263995.1 Akkermansiaceae bacterium
GATCTCGAGACCGGAAAGCAATCGATGATGGGGCAGACGAGCGACATCAACGAGCGCCGGGCCACCGAAGGACGCGTTTTTTTGCTGGTAAAGAAAGCCGGGAAGTGGGCGGTCGACCCCAAGCCCGAGGGGGTCGAGCCAGCCGACCAAGAGGTGATCGACGAGGCCATTGAGTCGCTTGAGAAAGAGGCCAACGATGAGATCGAAGAATCCCTGAAAATGTATGGTGATCAGCCCCGCAAGGTCGGCGAGACCTGGGAGGTCGATGCCCTTGCTTTGCCGGGGATGGACAATCTCGAGATTCTCGGAGGGAAAGTGACCCTCACCTTCAAGGCCATCGAGAAATTCAATGGCGAGGAATGCGCGATCCTGGGAGCAAAATTCAAAGTGGCCGGGCAGATGACCGACGAGCCCATGAAGGGCGTGGCCGCAGACATGAGTGGCACCTTGGAAATCACCCGTTCACTCAAATACTTTGAAGACTACAAAATGACTGGAAGGATCGGGATGAAGGCTCTCGGGGAGATGCAGCTCCAACCGGGCATCACCGGAACCTTCAAGATGGAAGGCGACGCCAGGCTCGAAATGACCGCTGTCAAGCAGCCAACAAAGGAGAAGAAGTAAGTCCACGAAAGAAACGGAACGGCTGGTCCGAATCAGAGGAATGCGTTTTTTCTCCTACTTGCTTCCCCTTCTCTTGCTTTCGTGCGACGAATCCGCGCCTGAAACCGGGGAGGCTGTCTCCGGAGATTCGGCATGGACCGAACTGGCCGGGGATGATTGGAAGACGATCGTCTTCGGTGGTGAGGGCCTGATCCGTTGGCAGGACGGGGTGCTGTCCCTCGATGCCGGAGTCGAACTCACCGGGGCTAGGTATGGAGGCGAGAATCTCCCCAAGCTCCCCTATGAACTGGAATTGGAGGCTCGCAAGGTGGCCGGGTCCGACTTTTTCTGCGGGCTGACCTTCCCGGTATCTTCACCCGATGAATGCGTCACCCTGATTGTGGGGGGATGGGGCGGGGGAACCGTGGGTATTTCTTCGATCGATGGCCTAGACGCTTCCGAGAATGAAACAACCACATACGGAAACTTTGAACAGGATCGTTGGTATGCCATCCGGGTCGTGGTCGAGGAGGGGCGGCTGCAGGCTTTTCTCGACGGAGAAAGAATTGTCGAGGTGGCTACCGAGGGCCGTAGGTTGGGACTCCGGCCGGGGATTATTGAGTCCTGTGCCCCGCTTGGCGTGGCGGCCTGGCAGACCGCTTCGGAAATTCGTGGAATCCGTTGGCGTTCTCTCGCCGATTAGGGCTTGTTTTTCTCCCGGGAAAGGCTTAACGCATCCCCAACAACTTCTGACGACAGTTTGGAGTGGGTTTTGAAACCCGCTCTTTTTTGTCCCGGGAAACCACGAATCAGACATGACCACCGATATTGTTGCTCTTATTGAGTTTTACGAAAAGGAGAAGGCCATCGATCGCGAGCGCGTTGTCGAAGCCCTCGAGTATGCCTTTTGCTCGGCTTACCGAAAAATGGTGCCGGGAGCCGATGCCATCGAGAATTTGCGGGCTGAAATCAATGAAAAGAAAGGGGATACCCGCATTCTTGCTTCCCTCGAGGTGGTGGCTGATGACGACTACGTTGATAAATTCAACGAGGTCCCGCTGGCGGTGGCTCGGCGCAAGGAGGGTGAAGCGGAGTTGGGACAGCGGCTCGAATTCGACGTCACCCCGAAAAACTTCGGCCGTATTGCGGTTCAGACGGCCAAGCAAACCATGATGCAACGCCTCCGTCAGGCCGAGAAGGAGAAGATTTACGATGAATTCAAGGACCGGGCTGGCGATATCGTGAGTGGTTCGGTGCGCCGTTTCGAGAAAAGCGACGTCATGATTGATCTCGGCAAGTTCGAAGCCCGTATGCCCTCCAAAGAGCGGGTCGGAACCGAGGAATACAACGTCGGTGACCGCATCCGCTGTTACGTGGTCTCGGTCGAAAATGAAGGTCGGGGACCAGAAATCATCCTGTCCCGCAGTCATCCCAACTTCGTGCGACGCCTCTTCGAATCGGAAGTGGCGGAAATCTCCGACCGCACGGTTGAGCTTCGGGCGGTGGCTCGCGAGGCCGGATACCGAACCAAGGTCGCCGTTTACACCCACGATGATAAGGTGGACCCGGTGGGGGCTTGCGTCGGTCTCCGCGGAGCCCGCGTGAAGAACATTGTGCGCGAACTCAACAACGAGCGGGTCGACATCATCCGTTGGAACGACGATATTGCGGAGTTTGTGACCGAGGCCCTCAAGCCGGCTAAGGTTCGGAGCCTCACCCTCAACGAAGATGAGCAGGTGGTGCACGTCACGGTTGATGAAGAAGATCTCTCCAAGGCCATTGGCCGTCGCGGCCAAAATGCCCGCCTCACCTCCAAATTGACCGGATGGGATGTCCAGGTCCGCAAGGACGAAAGCCAGCATGAACAATTTGAAGCCCGCGTCGGGGATGCCGCCTCGCATCTCGGCGAAAGTCTCGGTCTCGAGCCTGAGTTGGCCGACAAACTCTTCCGGGCCGGTGGGGTCACCGTCGACATGGTGGCACAAATGCCTGCGGAATACATCGCGAGCGCCCTCGAGGTCGAACTCGATGAAGCCAACCGAATCCTCGCCGCCTCCATGGGCGAGAACCGGGGAGGGACCACTGAGCCCGAAGCGCCGACGGAGGCCGCGCCTTCCCATGTTCCGACTGATGAACCAACGGTGGAAGAAGGCACCGAAGGTTAGGATAGATTTCCGCCCCCATTCCCGTTTCACTGAAAACCCCTGACGACCTACCGAAAGAACGAATTAGCATGGCCGAAAACAAAGACAACAAAGACTCCAAAAAAGAGGAGGTCCTTGATCTCGTAAGCGAAAAGCCCAAACCCTCACGTCGTGAGCGGCAGCGGCAGCAAGCGGCCAAGATTCAGACGGTGGATGACCAAAAAAAGGCCGCCTTGGACCTTGGTATCGAGGATGATAAGCCCAGACGAAGTGCCATTCGAAAGACCGAACGCTCGGGCAAAGACATCCTGCCCGCGATTTCGAACAAGCTCGCGGAGAAGGAAGATCCCGATTTTGTCAAAGCTGTCGCATCCACTTCGACCCCGGCCCCGGCCCCGCGCGAGGAGGAGGCCAGCGAATCCGAGGATAGTCATATTATCAGCATCAAGCCCCCTATCATCGTCAGCGACCTCGCCGACCGGATGGGCAAGAAGGCCTTCGAGATCATGGCCGATCTCATCAAGCTGGAGGTCTTTGTCGCTCCCAATCAGGCCATCGAACCCGAGATTGCCGAAAAGGTTTGCGAAAACCACGGATTTGTCTTCGAACGGGAGAAACGGGAAAAAGGAGGAGGGGTCCACAAAGAAGAGGAGGTCTATCAGGAACCCGAACCCGAGGAAAATCAACCCGAGGAACAACTCGCCTATCGCGCCCCCATCATCACTTTCATGGGACACGTTGATCACGGCAAGACATCCTTGCTCGACTACATTCGCAAGACCCGGGTGGTCAAGGGCGAAGCCGGAGGCATCACTCAACACGTTGGGGCCTACAGCGTGGAGCACGGCAATCGTCACATCACCTTCCTCGATACTCCGGGCCACGCCATCTTCTCCAAGATGCGCTCGCGGGGTGCCGATGTCACCGATATTGTGGTGATCGTGGTCGCCGCTGACGACGGCATCATGCCTCAGACTGTCGAGGCCATCCAACACGCCAAGGCCGCAGGCAAAACCATCATCGTGGCGATCAACAAGATCGATCTTCCCGCTGGCGACCCCATGCGGGTGATGACCCAATTGATGGAGCACGGATTGGTTCCCTCCGAGATGGGAGGAGAGGTGGAATGCATCAAGGTTTCCGCCCAGACCGGTGAAGGAATCGACGAACTGCTTGAGTTGATGGC
>JALQTQ010000301.1 GCA_023263995.1 Akkermansiaceae bacterium
CTCAGGCTCGGGGATGTAGCTATCGACAGCTTCCATCAGCTTGAGAATCGCTTCTTTGTGAGCCTCATCTCCCTCGAGAGCTTTGAGGGCGGAGCCTTTGACCACGGGAATGTCGTCACCGGGAAATTCGTATTGGCTGAGAAGCTCACGCACCTCCATTTCGACGAGCTCAAGGAGTTCCTCGTCGTCGACCTGATCGGTCTTGTTGAGGAAGACCACGAGAGCCGGCACACCAACCTGACGAGCCAACAGAATGTGCTCGCGAGTCTGGGGCATGGGACCATCCGCAGCGGAAACAACGAGGATCCCACCATCCATCTGAGCGGCACCGGTGATCATGTTCTTCACGTAGTCAGCGTGGCCGGGGCAGTCGACGTGGGCATAGTGACGATTCTCGGTCTCATACTCAACGTGGGCGGTGGAAATGGTGATACCGCGCTCCTTCTCCTCGGGAGCGGCGTCGATCTCATCATAAGCCTTGGCCTGCCCCCCCATCTTCTCTGCTAGGACGGTGGTGATTGCGGCGGTCAGGGTGGTTTTCCCATGGTCAACGTGACCGATCGTTCCGACGTTGACGTGAGGCTTGTTCCGTTCGAACTGTTCTTTAGCCATTTTTCTGTTGGTTTAGTATTAGCTGGTTTGGGTCGTCTCACACACCTGGCTGGAGCTTTTGGCGGGAATTGAACCCGCGACCTCGTCCTTACCAAGGACGCGCTCTACCCCTGAGCTACAAAAGCAGAACCAGAAAGGTGTCGTTGTGAGTGCTCTTGAAAGTGGACCAAAGGGACGGAAAACCGCAGATTAGGACGCTTTTTCCTTCTTCTTCACCCCGCTGCCGAGAGCGGGGCGAAAGCTAGCAAAGTCGACCACCCTGTCAAAAGTATTTTGAAAAGAAAGCATATTTCTCGTGAAGGCTTTGCTCCCGGGGCTTCAGGGGCCTTGCAGCCCTTTTCAAAGCACTTCTTCTGCGTCTTTTTCAGTCAGCGCAAGGGAGAATCTTTCCACGGCCGTGGCGCGGCCACTGTCTTCATCAACTTCCACGATCACTCCACAGAGTCGCACTGGCCCTCCGGCGATCGGAAAACGCGTTGGTAGGCCAGTCCGAAAGCGCCACACCACGGGCTCGACCTCGCGACCCAAAACAGAATTCTCGGGCCCACACATCCCGGCGTCGGTGAGATAAGCAGTGCCCCCCGGAAAAATGGTCTCGTCGGCGGTCTGCACGTGGGTGTGAGTGCCCACGACCAGCGATACTCGTCCGTCGAGTGCTCGCCCCATGGCAATTTTCTCACTCGTTGCTTCGGCATGGAAATCCAGCACCAAGATTTTCACTCCGTCCCCGCGCAGGCGTTCAACTTCAGCTTCCAGCAAGGTCAGGGGATTCTCCAAGGGAGGATTCATGAAGGTGCGCCCCATGGCATTCAAGACCCCCACCTTTCCCTTCGCCGTCTCGAGCACCACTGAGCCCGCTCCCGGCGCATCAACGAAATTGATGGGACGGAGAAGCCGCGGTTCGCTTGGAAAATAGTCGGAGATCTCCCGCTGGTCCCAAACGTGGTCCCCGGTCGTCACCACCGCAGCGCCAGCCCTGAGAAGATCGATGCAGATCTTGGGGGTAATCCCCCGACCGCCCGCCGCGTTCTCTCCATTGACCACAATAAAATCAATGGCCTGTCGCTCCTTAATTCCCGAGAGTTGCTCAATCACGGCATTCCTTCCCGGTGCTCCGACCACATCTCCCAGAAACAAGATTCTCATTCGCTCGATTCGTGCTGCGTATTCCGCTGAGTCTCGAACCGATTGCTTCGATCGATTCCGTTGCGCAGCTAAACATGAGCCTTCCCAGAATGAAACCGCCTTTTCAAGCATCCCTCGTTTTCTTGGCCCCGATCAGCCTTTCCTCGATTGGAATGACCGCACGCTCGGCTCCGCTCGCCGGGTCACCCAACGAAATCGACCGGAAATCAGCCCGCGCCGTTGCCGACGGGCTGGCCCGATATTACTCTCGGTCATGATTGCTCCCCTCCTGATTGTCGGTGCCGGATACCTTGGATCGGAAATTGCTCGACAAGCCGGCGACCATCCGGTGGTGACCACCACCAAATCCGGCGGAGGTCCCCATGAAGCATGCGACCTTTCTTCATCTGGCGAAGTCGCAGCTCTCGCGCGGAGGCATCCCGTTCCAGACGTTGTGATCCATTGCGCCTCCTCCGGGCGAGGCGGGGCCGAGGCCTATCACGAGGTTTTCATCCGGGGCGCGCGAAATCTGGCGCAATCCTTTCCGGACAGCCACATCATCCTCACTTCTTCAACCTCGGTTTATCATCAGACCGATGGTTCTGAAGTCGATGAATCCTCTCTCACCCAACCCATTCGGGAAACTTCCCAGCTCCTTCTGGAAGCTGAAGAGATCATTCTGAGGGCTGGAGGCACGGTCGGACGGCTGGCCGGACTATACGGACCGGGACGCAGCGTAATTCTGCGCAAGTTTCTCGAAGGGAGTGCGGTCATCGAGGAGGACGGCCGACGCATCCTGAACCAGATCCACGTGGAGGACGCTGCTTCAGCTATTCTTCACTTGGCCTTCCGGAAAGCCGAAGGGCTCTTCAATGTCAGCGACGATCGTCCTCTCTCTCAGCAGGAATGTTATCAGGGACTGGCCGAACACTTTCACCTGCCTCTTCCTCCGGTCGGCGAGAAAAACACCTCCCGCAAGCGAGCCTGGACCCATAAGGCTGTGCTGAACCGCAAAATCCGCGCCTCGGGATGGCACCCGAGCTTCCCTTGCTTCTTCGATGCCCTTGACCAACTTGCGGCCACCCCCTGACTCTCCCCCCGGCATGCGCTCCTTCTTTCTTCTCCTCGCCTTGGTCGGAGCCTACGCCTTCCTTCGCGGTTGGCCGATGCATTGGCATCCCATTCTGAGAATCTTCCTCGCCGGGACCATCCTCGTCGCCGGCCTGGTTCTCTGGGGTCGCCGCCCCAAAATAGTCAATGCTGCCGCGCGAACGAACAAAAGGCTCGGCCTGGCTGATATCGCTGGATTGCTGATCGCAGGAGTAGCCGTCGAATCGCTCACCCTCGCCTTCCTCGCCTTTGCCCCGGCCCAATCAGAGGAACTCGCCCTTCTTGTCGACGAAGCCCTCGAACCGGAAGCGCTCGCGCCCACCACGGTGACCAATAACAACTCCCCCGAAAACGAAGCCACCACCGGACTGGTCGTATCCAACTGGCTCTTTGGCGGGGCAGGCCCCCGCTCTCTGAACAAAAGCAGAGAGGTGCGACCTTCGAATCGCCCCGAAGTTTACCTCTACCCCGCGTCCCCCGAAGACGCCAAAGAGCTCTTGGCCCGGAACCGCTTCCTCCGCAACTTCACCTTGGCCACTTATCGCGAAGGGTTCTGGTATCCCCGCACGATCGTTCCTCGCACGCTGGCTGGCGGACCACAAGGGATCACCCGTTCCCCCGCTGCTCCCGGAATAGCGATTTCCTACGACATCCTCCATCAAGCCAACCCAAGGCAAACTCTCGCGATCACGATGCCCGATTTTACCGCGATCGCGCAGCCCTCGCTGCGCGAAACCGCGCCCGATACCTTCCGACTGCCACGATCGACCAGTCGCGATGGCAACTACCGTTATCGGGTTACTTCGGTTCCCATCGACTTCGATGAAATCAAAACCATCACCCCCGGCCCATCTCCCGGCCCGGAATACCTGGCTCTTCCACCCGACCCTGACCTCGAGAAAAAGATCACCACGCTCGCCTCCCGCTTCGGACCTGCCTCTCGCCAATCGCTCACGGCCCTTCGGGACCATCTCCGTAACTCCTACACCTACTCGCTGCAAGTCGACCTTCCGGAAGACCGAGATCCGGTCGAAAGCTTCCTCTTCGGAAGTCGT
>JALQTQ010000302.1 GCA_023263995.1 Akkermansiaceae bacterium
CCTCGGGCAACCCCTTGACCGGAACCGCACGCCCCCGGAAAGCCGACTGCTCGCCGCTATACCACTTCCACCCGAAAAAAGCCCCTCCGAGCATCAAGAGGCCGAAGAACGCCAAAAGAAGGAGCGAGCGTTTGTTCATGCAAAAAATCTACCACCCCAAGTTGCCGTGGTCAGGACATTTCCCATAAAATTTCGTCCTCGCCTCACCCGCTCTGCCTCAAAGTCCTTGCCTGTTCCCGAGCTCGAAGCCATTTTTTTGGCTCGTGAAATTCCCCGCCAGCACCGCTACCGTGGTCACCCTAGACCCGGAACTCGACACCATCCTCGATCCCACCCCCGGCTCCCCGGTCCTCTCCGCCCAACTCTGGGTCGGCACCGGTTCCCAGCACGAGTCGGCTCTGGCAGGTTCGGGAATTTCCCACCTCCTCGAACACATGGTCTTCAAGGGCACCGACCGCTTCACCGGGGAAGCCCTCTCCCAAGAAGTCCAGGCCGCCGGGGGCCAATGGAACGCCTACACCACCTTCGACCGTACGGTTTACTACATCGACGGCCCAGCCAAATCCCTCGACCTCTTTCTGTCCGCTCTGATCGAAATGGTCTTCCGTCCCACTTTTCCCGAAAAGGAATTCGAAAAAGAAAAAGAGGTGATCCGACGGGAAATCGCGATGGGGCTCGACGACCCCGACTCGGTTTCCTCTCAGCTCCTTTTCCGGACCTGCTTTCAACACGACTCCCGACGCCATCCGGTCATCGGCCACCGCGACCTCTTCGATGCCATTTCCTACGAAGAGATGCGCCGCTACCACGCCGCCCGCTACCGCCCGCATCACTGCTTCCTAGTCCTCTCCGGCGGATTCGACCCCACCGAGGCCCGCGCCATCATCTCCCGCGAATTAGCCAAGGGTCTCCGTCCCCCAGCCGAGTTCCCGGTGATATCTCCGGCCGAGCCCCGGCAGATGGGCCCGCGCCGCGCCTCCCGACCGTTCGCCATTCCCACCACCCACCTCAACCTGGCTTGGCAAATCCCGGGCCTGACCCATGACGACGCCCCCGCTCTCGACCTCCTCGCCGTCGTCCTCGGAGGAGGCCGCGCCTCTCCCCTCTACCGCGTGATCCGGGAGGAGAAATCGCTCGCCCACTCCATCGGAGCCTACGCCTGGATGCCCGCCGAAGGCCCCGGACTCTTCAGCGCCTACGCCGAGGTCGAGGCCGAAAATGCCCATCAGGTCGAACAAGAAATCCTCAAGCAGATCGAGACCCTGGCCCGCACTGACCTCACCCGCGCCATCGCGAGGGCCGGCCGCCAGATCGCTTCCCAACAATTCAAAACTCTCACCACCGCCTCCGGCCGGGCTACCGACCTCGCGTCCAATTGGCACCACACCCGTGACCTCAACCACACCGCTTCCTTCCTCGAGTCCCTGGCGAAGGTGACCGAGGGCGATCTCCGCCGTGCCCTCCAAACCTACCTCGTTCCGGAGGCTCTCACCGTGACCTCCCTGGTGCCACAAGCCCGGGAAACCGAGACCATCGCCCAATCGGCAGCCCACGGCCCCGGTCCCATCATCGAGCATACCCTTGCCAATGGGCTCCGCCTGATTCTGCAGAACGATCCGTCGGTCCCGGTCGTTTACAGCCATACCTCCCTCCTCGCCGGCTCCCTCTCGGAGTCCCCGGCCACCGCCGGTCTCAACGCCCTGCTCTCGGCCCTCCTCATCAAAGGCACCACCAACCGCGACGCCCTGACCATCGCCGAGACTCTCGAAGACCTCGGCGCTTCTCTCCGCCCCTCGGCCGGCAACAACAGCATCTCCCTGTCAACTTACTGCCTGCGCGACGATCTCCCCACCCTCATCGACCTCCTCGGCGACATCATCCGTGAACCCTCTTTCCCCGGCGACGCCATTGACCGCGAGCGTGCCGCGATGACCGCCCATCTCGAGGAGCTTCTCGAAGACCCGGCCAGCCGTGCCTTCCGAGAAATGCGGACCCACCTCTGGATGGGAAAGGGATACGGCGTGCCCTCATCCGGCACCCTCGAGTCTCTTCCCGGCCTCGACCGTCTCACCCTCTCGGCCCATCACGCCCGCCACTTTGTAGCCTCCAATATGGTCTGCGCCTTTTTCGGCGACCTTGATCCCGACGCCACCATTGCGGCACTCGAGAAGGCGCTCGGCAGCCTGCCAACCGGCACCCCCTTCACCGCCCCGGGCCATCCCGCCCCCACTGTCGGCCAGCACTCCATCGCCCTCGACAAGGAACAAGCCGTTCTCGCCATCGGCTTTCCCTCGCTCGCCCAGGATGACCCGCGACGCTTCGCCCTGGAATTGATCGACTCCTGGTGCTCCGACATGGCCGGCCCCCTCTTCACCCGCATCCGTGAGGAACTGGGACTGGCCTATTACGTGAGCACTTCCCACTTCCTCGGCCTCAACACCGGACTCTTCGCTTTCTACCTCGGCACCGCGCCCGAGCAATTGGACGTCGCCCGACGGGAACTCGAAGGGGAAATCCAAAAACTCGCCACCGAAGGCATCCCTGCCGAAACTCTTTCCCGGGTCAAAGCCAATGCCGAAGCGCGCGAAGCCCTCCGTAACCAAAGTCCCTCGGCCCGCGCCCGCATGGCCTCGCTCGACGTCCTCCTCGGACACCCCGCCGATCAGCACCTCACGGTGTCCAACCAACTGAACGCGGTCACCCCGAGGGAAGTCCAAGGCCTCGCCCGCGATCTCTTCGACCCCGCGAAGGCTCTGGTCACTCTCGTGGCTCCCTGATCACTTTCCAAAGACCAAACGCCTCGGCTTGCCTTCCGGCATCTGCACCAAAGCCAGGGCCTGACGACAAAAGATCAAGATCTCCCCGTCCCGCACCACCTCGAAGTCGCACCAAAACTTCACCTTCCCGACCTCACTCACCAGCCCCCTGATCTCGAGTTGGTCGCCCAGTTTAGCCGGACGCTTGTAATCAATCTCGGTCCGCACCACCACGGGGTAAAGCGCGGTCTCCGCCATTGTCCGCAGGTCCATTCCCATCATTGCCGCGAGCTTGGTTCGACAGGTTTCGATCATCCGGAGGTACGCCAGATTGTGTACCACCCCGCCACAATCCGTGTCGAAAAACATCACCTCTTCCCGCGTGGTCAACTTCAGGTTCTCGATCTGCATCCACTCAACATCCCCAAAAGGCAGCAAATGGCAAGGGTCCGCGCTCATGCCTTGATCTCTCCTCCTCTCCCTCCCAAGGTGAGCGGGAACTGAAACCTTCCCCCCTGGTCTCTTGTCTGTCACCATCACCTTTTCACGCCTCAAGCAAGATCTTCTCGACCTCGCCCAGATCGGCCTCAATCCCGAAGACCGTGGCCTTTATCGCATGGCCTTCACCGACGCCGACATGCAGGCCAAGGACTGGCTTCTGCACGAGCTGCACGAGATCAAGGCAGCAGCCCAGCTCGATGGCGCGGGTAATGTCTGCGGACGCCTGCCCTGCCCGAAAAACCCCGAGGCCCCAGCGATCTTGATCGGGTCTCACACGGACACCGTTCCGCGGGCCGGAATGCTTGATGGAACTCTCGGGGTCCTCTGCGGTCTCGAAGTCCTTCGGGTTCTCCATGAAAATGAGATCCCGCTCAGCCGACCGGTCGAGCTGATCTCCTTCAGCGATGAGGAAGGACGTTTTGGCGGGATGCTGGGGTCCCAGGCCTTCGTCGGGATGGCCACCCCGGAGACCATGCACACCACCGACCTCGACGGTAAGCCGCTCGCAGCGGTGATGGAAGGACAAGGACTGGATCCCATGGCCATTCTCGAGGCCCGCCGCAACCCCGACACCCTGGCGGCCTACCTCGAACTCCACATTGAACAAGGCCCGGTCCTCGATCGCTCGCCCGCCTC
>JALQTQ010000303.1 GCA_023263995.1 Akkermansiaceae bacterium
CGCCTTCATTCCGCGCAATCATCGGATCGAAGAAGTGATTGCCGCAGCCCAGAACGATGACTTCACCCCTTTCCACCAACTCCACCAGATCCTTTCCCGGCCTTACCAGGAACAAGCAGGATCCGAAAGATACGAGCATCCTCCCAGACCGGAAGAAGTCGTCTGCGCCACCTTCTGCGGAACCTGAGAAATCGTCTCGAATCATTTCCCACAGTCCGGCCAATGTCTGCTAGCTTCCGCCCGTGAACGCCGAGAAGGAACGTCTGCGGGAATACCGGGAACGCATTGCCGACTGGAAACGATGGGGGCCCTACCTTTCGGAACGACAGTGGGGTACCGTCCGCGAGGACTACTCCAGCGATGGCAACAGCTGGGACGCCTTCAGCCACGACGATGCCCGCCGCCGCGCCTACCGTTGGGGCGAGGATGGTCTCCAAGGATGGTGCGACCGCAAGTGCCACCTCTGCTTTTCCCTTGCCCTCTGGAACGGAAACGACCCCATTCTCAAGGAACGCCTCTACGGACTCACCGGCCACCAGGGAAACCACGGCGAAGACGTCAAGGAATGCTACTACTACAAAGACAGCACTCCCACTCACTCCTACACCAAAGCCCTCTATCGGTATCCCCAGGCCGCTTTCCCTTACGGTCGCTTGTGGCAGGAAAACGGAAAACGCAGCCGCGAGGAGAGCGAATTCGAGCTCGAGGACACCGGCATCTTCGCGGAAAATCGCTTTTTCGATATCGTGCAAGAGGTCGCCAAACGCGATAGCAACGATCTCTTCTGGCGGATCACCGCAACCAACCACGGGCCGGACGCGGCCCCCCTCCACCTTCTCCCCACCGTCTGGTTCCGTAACGTCTGGCGCAAGGGCACCGGCGAGGATGCCGGTCTCAAGAATCCTATCATTGAACTCGATCACGACCACCTCAGGATTTGGCACCAACACCTCGGGAACTTCGAATTCCATGCCTCGACCGCCGAAGCCAAAGCGACCTGGCTCTTCACCGAAAACGAAAGCGACAACGAGGCTCTCTTCGGCACCCGAAACTTTGCCCAACACCTCAAAGACGCCTTTCACAAAAGGATCATCCATGGCGACCACGAGGCAGTCTCGCCCGACTCCCGAGGCACCAAGGCGGCCGCCCATTTTGTCGTCGAAATCCCGGCCGGGCAATCTCTCACCCTGATCTGCCGACTTCACCCGGTCGGCTCACCCCACAAGGGGCTCGAGGGCGCGGAGGCGGTCTTCGCCGAACGGATCCGCGAAGCCGATGAGTTCTACCACGACATCATTCCGCCCGAAGCCACCCCCGCCGAGCGCCAAATCTTCCGCGAGGGATACGCCGGCCTCCTCTGGACCAAGCAGTTTTACTACTACATCATCGATGACTGGCTCAAGGGCAGCAAGGACGCCCCCCGCCCGGAGGATTCACGAAAGTACGGCAGAAACAGTAATTGGGAGCACCTTTATGCCCGCGACATCCTCTCGATGCCCGACAAGTGGGAATACCCCTGGTTTGCGGCCTGGGACACCGCCTTCCACATGATTCCCTTTGCTGCCATCGATCCTGATTTTGCCAAACGCCAGCTCCTCCTCTTTCTGCGGGAATGGTACATGCACCCCAACGGACAAATCCCGGCTTACGAGTGGAATTTCTCCGACGTCAACCCCCCGGTGCACGCCTGGGCGGTCTGGCGGGTGTATAAGATTGCCGACGAAAAGGGCTCCCGCGATCTCCTCTTCCTCGAGCGCGCCTTCCAAAAACTCCTCCTCAACTTCACTTGGTGGGTCAACTGCAAGGATAACGAAGGCCGCCACATCTTCGGCGGCGGCTTTCTCGGGCTGGACAATATCGGAATCTTCGACCGCTCCCACGGGCTGCCCGGGGGCGGGAAACTCAACCAGGCCGATGGGACCGCATGGATGGCCTCGTTTTGCCTCACCATGCTTTCGATCGCATTAGAGTTGGCACAAACCCGCCCGGCCTACGAGGACATCGCCTCGAAATTCCTCGAGCACTACATCGAAATCTGCGACGCCATCAACACTTTGGGCGGAAGTGGGCTTTGGGACGAGGAAGATGGATTCTACTACGACCAACTCGTCATCAATGACCACCAGTCGATTCCGCTCAAAACCCGCTCGCTGGTGGGACTTCTTCCGCTGATGGCCACCACCGTTCTCAAGCAGAGCCAGATCGACGCCCTGCCCGGCTTCAAACGGCGCATGGACTGGTTCCTCCAAAATCGCCCCGACATCATGAAATATGTCAAATTCCGGCGGGTCGAAGGCGAAAAGAACCCCAACCGATGGCTCATCGCCATCCCGAACGAGGAAAAGCTGCGCGCCACCCTGAAACGCATGCTCGACCGGAACGAATTCCTGTCCGACTTCGGGATCCGTTCCCTCAGCAAGGCCCACCGTAAGCACCCGTTCCATTTCGAACTCCACGGCCAGACCTACAGCGTGGAATACACTCCCGGCGAGTCGACCACCGCGATGTTCGGTGGTAATTCGAACTGGCGGGGACCCATCTGGTTCCCCACCAACTTCGTCCTCATCGAGGCCCTCGAACGATACCACTACTTTTACGGAGACGAATTCACCATCGAATACCCCACCGGTTCGGGGAAGGAAATGAACCTTCGGGACATCGCCATCGATCTCTGTGACCGCCTCATCAAACTCTTCCTGCCCCGGCCCGACGGCCCCCGCCACTTCGTGAGTGCCCATCATCCACACCGCGGCAACCCTCTCTGGGACGACCATCTTCTCTTTCACGAGTATTTCCACGCCGAGACCGGCAAGGGCCTCGGAGCCTCCCACCAGACCGGTTGGACGGCCCTCGTCGTCCGCCTCATCCGAGAACGCCACCAGAAACTCCGACATTTCCATGACAGCGGGGAATGACCCCAACTTCACGGCCTGCCTTCGCCCGATCAATGAAGATGCCTCAATTTCCGCGTGCCATCCGGCTGCCATCGGCTAACCTTTCACCCATGAGCACAGCGGTCGCCAGCGTTCCGGATGCCACCGGACATTTCGGTCAGTTTGGAGGATGTTTCGCCCCCGAGACCCTCATGACTCCTCTCGATGATTTGGGGCACGCCTATGAGCAGGCCAAGAACGACCCGTCATTCCAAGCGGAACTCGACGACCTCCTCCAGAACTACTGCGGACGGCCCACCCCCCTCTACTTTGCCGAGCGCTGGAGCGAACGACTTGGGGGCGCGAAAATCTACCTCAAGCGGGAGGACCTCCTCCACACCGGAGCCCACAAGATCAACAATGCAATCGGGCAAATCCTGCTCGCCAAGCGTCTCGGGAAAAAACGCATCATCGCGGAAACCGGGGCCGGACAGCATGGCGTGGCCACCGCCACGGTTTGCGCGCGCTTCGGCATGGAGTGCATCGTTTACATGGGCAAGGTCGACATGGAACGCCAGGCTCTCAACGTCTCCCGCATGCGTTTGATGGGAGCCAAGGTCGTGCCCGTGGTGGCTGGACAGGCCACCCTGAAGGAAGCGGTCAACGAATCGATGCGCGACTGGGTGGCCACTGTCGACAACACCCACTACATCCTCGGGTCCGCCCTGGGCCCGCATCCCTTTCCCATGATGGTGCGCGACTTTCACCGCGTCATCGGCCTCGAGGCCCGCGCACAAATTCTGGAGAAAGAAGGACGCCTCCCCGACCTTCTTGTCGCTTGCGTGGGAGGCGGATCGAATGCCATGGGCCTCTTCCATCCTTTCGTCAATGATGCGGGCACCCGCTTGGTCGGGGTGGAAGCCGGAGGAGACGGCATCATTCCGGAGCGCCACGCCGCCCGCTTTCAAGGAGGAAAGCTGGGCGTCCTGCAGGGCTCAAAAACTTGGCTCTTGGCAAACG
>JALQTQ010000304.1 GCA_023263995.1 Akkermansiaceae bacterium
GTTGTCGGCGTTGAATAGCACGAGCGTCTCGTCATCGATCCCCAACTCCTTCAACATGTCGAGAACGCGCCCCACCAAGGCATCGAGCTCAAAGACAAAGTCTCCGCGCGGCCCAGCTTTGGTCTTTCCATTGAACTCTTCGGCCGGCAGGACCGGAGCATGGGCAATCTGGGTGGAAAAAACCGCGCAGAAAGGTTTTCCCGGGGTCTCTTTCCGATGGCGGGTAATGAAATCCTTCGTCTTCTCGTAAAAAAGCAGGTCGGCATTCACAAACTCATACCCGGGAGCCATCCACCCGGCATCGTTATCCCAACGCCACTTCCCCCCCGGATTGGGGCTACTCTCAGGATCATAACGACGATCAGCCGGCACCGGCACCTTGCCATTCTCGATGTAGCAATAAAGAGGGTCAGTGGTGGGGCAATTCGGGGTCACAAAGGATTCATCAAATCCCCGCGCATTGGGACCGTCGACCAGTGGCGTGCTTTTCTCGTAATCAATCAAAAGAGAGTTCTTGAAGCCTCCTCCCAAGCGCCTCCCTTCCTTGTCGAGCCAAGTCAGACCAACATGCCACTTTCCAAAGACCCCGGTCCGATATCCCACCTCCTGAAGCATCGCTCCCAACGTCAGTGTTTCTGGTTTGAGATAGCTGGGGCCACCCGGTCCCTCAAAAGCACCACCACCACGACCGGTCGATCGGTAAATCTGCTGGCCCGAAAAAAGACCATATCGCGACGGCGAACAAATCGTCGAGGGGCTGTGGGCGTCGGTAAAGCGAATCCCCTCGGCCGCCATCCGGTCGAGCCGGGGCGTCTCGTAAGCCGCCTCCGGGTTGTAGCAGGAAAGATCACCCAACCCGAGGTCATCGGCGTAGATGATGACGATGTTGGGCAAGTCTGCGACAAGGGCTTCGACGGCCCCCAAGACAAAGCCAACGCAAAGGAAAGATGATGAGAGCAAGCGATTCATTCTTTGGGTTGGTAGGGAAATTTGGCCCCGGACTCTTCCAGCCAGGCCTTCAATTCACGCTGGAGCCTTCCGGAAAGCGCTGGCATTTCCCCCGCGAGATTCGTCTTCTCTCCGGGGTCTGCCTCCAAATCGTATAGCTCAACCGATTCGTCATCGTAGAACCAGATGAGTTTATGCTGGCCCTTCCGAATCACGCTGCCAAGCCGGTTCTCTTTGTGGAAGGCATAATTCGGATAATGGAAGAATAATGCCTCCCTCTTCCACTGGCCCTTTCCGGTCAATAGCGGCAACAAGCTCTCTCCATCCAGAGGCACCCCCTTCTCCGGTTTCAACCCGGCGACTTCGAGCAAGGTCGGAAAGACATCCGTGGTCACCACCGGAGTGTCATTCACGGCGCCGGCCGCAATCTTGCCGGGCCACCGGATGACCCAAGGAACCCGCATCCCCCCTTCGTAAAGGTGACCTTTGTTCGCCCGCAACGGTCCATTCCCAAAAAGCGACCCGTTGTCGGAGGTAAAGATGACCAAAGTGTCTTCAGCGAGACCCAGATCATCAAGCGACTTCAGCAATTTCCCGATGGAACGATCCATCCCCTCGATCATGGCAGCGTAGGCCGGGTTCTCCACGCCACGTTTTTCATATTTCGCAATCAGATCGTCCGGAGCCTCGATCGGATAATGCACCGAGTAATTCCAAAAGGTCAGGAAAAAAGGCTTCTCTTTGTTTTGGGAAATGAAATCGATACACTCGTCGGCAAGACGATCCGGTAGATACTCGCCCTCCTCAGCCTCCTCCAATCCGGGGATGCCATAGGGTGCGAAATAGGTCGGCGGCCCGCCTCGGTCAAAACCTCCCACGTTGCGATCAAAACCCTGATATTCAGGCCTCAAGAGCGGCTCGTATTTCTCACCCTGTTCGTTCTTTCCCTTGCGGTGTGACAAGTGCCATTTCCCAACAAAACCAGTGGCATATCCGGCCTCGTCCCGCAAGCGCTCAGCCAGGGTGACAGCCTCCAATGGCAAGTAGGTCAGCTTCCGGGCCCCGGCCAGCTTACGCCCATCCGGCACCATCCCATCTGGAAATCCAGGGGCATGGTTCGTGATGGCAAGCCGCGCCGGCGACATTCCGGTCATCATGGCCGCCCGGGTCGGAGTGCAGACCGGAGCCGCAGCATAGCCATGCGAAAATCTCATCCCCTGACTCACGAACTGATCCAGAAAAGGGGTCTCCAATTCCTGATTCCCCTGAAAATGAGTGTCATACCAGCCCAGGTCATCTGCCATGATGACGACGAGATTCGGCTTTCCGAAGGCTGCGCCCAAAATAACTTCCCACATCCCAAGCACGACCATCAGTTTCTTCATTGTTTTTTTAGCTCAAAGTTCAAGAACGACTCAGCAAACCGCTCTTCATCCCCCAAAAAGAAAGCAGCAAAAGCGACCAAACAAGAGTTCTCCGTTCCTCGGAGAGCTTGACGCAATCACCACCAAGTGCCAGCAAATCCCGACCCGACACCTCTTTTCCCTACCGACAATTCCATTGACCCTCGCCTTTCTCTCCCCTACGTCTCTGCCCTCCATGGAAAATCAAACAGTCGCTGACCTCCTGGCGTTCGACACCGGCTCACTCCAGAGCCGCCTGTCGGAACTCAGGAGGTATCTTTGACATCCCCGAGCTGACCAAACAAATCGCCCAACTCGAAGAAGCGGCGGCCCAACCGGAATTTTGGAACAACCAAGAAAAAGCCCGTCAGGTCCTGGCAGAAACAAAGCTCCACAAGAACAAGCTTGAGCCCTTTCTGAAGCTCGAAGCGGACTTCTCTAACCTGACCTCGGGGATCGAGTTGGCCAAGGAATTCGATGACCTTGACTCCGCAAAGGAAGCTCGAACAACCTTCGACAAGCTCAAGAAAGACCTCGCTTCTTTCGAGCTTCTCACCTTGCTCGATGCCCCAAGCGACCCAAACAACGCCTACCTCACCATCCAAGCTGGAGCTGGAGGCACCGAAGCCTGTGACTGGGCCGGCATGCTCTACCGCATGTACAACCGATGGGCCGAGAAGCACGACTTCAAGGTTTCAGTGACCGACTATCAAGAAGCAGACGAAGCCGGTATTTCCTCAGCTTCCCTGAAAATCGAGGGCCCCTACGCCTACGGTTATCTCAAAGCTGAGCGCGGCGTCCATCGCCTCGTGCGAATCTCACCTTTCGACAGCGCCGGGAAACGTCACACCTCGTTTGCTTCCATCGATGTCACTCCAGAAATCGACGACGACATTGTTATCGACATTCCGGAATCCGACGTCGAGATCACGACCGCACGCTCGGGGGGGAAAGGTGGCCAGAATGTGAACAAGGTGGAAACCGCAGTAATCATGAAGCATCTCCCCACGGGTATTATCATCCGCTCAACACAGGAACGTTCTCAGCTGCGCAACCGCGAGGTGGCCTGGGAAACCCTGCGGGCCAAGCTCTACCAGATAGAAGAAGACAAGCAAAAGGCCGAGGCCGACCGGACTTATTCCGAGAAGGGCGAGATTGGTTGGGGAAGTCAAATCCGCTCCTACGTCTTCCAGCCCTACCAAATGGTCAAGGACCTCCGTACTGGCAAAGAGACCGGTAACATCCAGAGCGTCATGGATGGAGAAATCGACCCCTTCATCGAAGCCATGCTGCGAGGACAAAGGCGAGGATGAACGGCGTCCCAGCGAGCGAATTGATCACCCATGCCTGAAGTGATTTTGAGGATGATTCGACCGTGAACTTTGGGTTCTGGCGGGCCAACCACCTCAATCCAACGAGATCGCCGTTTGCTTCTTCGAGCAGTCAGATTTGACGTAGGTGAGACTTGAACCCTTACGGCACCTTCAAGTCTCGCAGCGACCATAGCTCTCCCTTGAG
>JALQTQ010000305.1 GCA_023263995.1 Akkermansiaceae bacterium
TCCCCGGAGGAAAAAAACGTGGTGACTTCGGCACCGCGAGAACAGCGCACGGTTCGTCCTTCGGAAGGCAGTCCGACAAGGCAAGCGTCGGCCGTCAAACCCGCGGAAGTTCCCGAGAAACCGCGCTGGTATCACGAGGAACAAGCGGAGCTGGCGGTGGAGAAGGCCGGGGTGGCCAAGAGGCCTGCTTTTCGGGTGATCGGAGTCTTGTCAGATCGTTACGCTTTGCTGGAAGGGGAGGAGGGGTTGGTCCTCTTTGAACCTCGGGCGGGGAAGGCCAGAATTTTTTTTGAGCGTTTGTTGGGCGAGGGAGAAGGAATTGATTCCCAAGGTCTTTTGGTTCCGGTGCTCCTGGAAATGGAAGTCAGGGACCTCGACCTGCTCATGCGGCACCGCGAGTATTTTGACCAAGCGGGTTTTTCCCTTGAATCGTTTGGCGGTCAGACCCTGAGCGTTTCTTCTGCACCGTCGTTTCTGGCCGGTGGCGACATCCGTCGGGCTCTGATCGACTTGGTCGACCTGATCGTGGAACGGGACGGAGAGACACGGGTCCATCGTCTGGCCTATGAGGGTTTTGCAGCAGAGGTGGCGAAAGTGGCGGCCCGCCGAGATGGTTGGGGAATGTCGTCCGTGCCAGGGCTTCTCGATGAATTGTTCGCCTGTGGCCTCCCTTATTGCGACCCGTCCGGTAAACCTACCTTGATTCAGATCTCCTTTCAGGAGCTCGACCGCAAATTCGGGAAAGGCTGAATCAAGCGTTCAGCTGGGAAGGTCACAAGCCCTTGGCGAGACCTCGCTTTTCTTTGAAAATTATCTCGTTTGGGGATTGACGGGATTTCTTTTCTTCCCATACTCCTGCCACGCGAATCAGCGCTCGTAGCTCAATTGGATAGAGCGCCTGACTACGGATCAGGAGGTTTGGGGTTCGACTCCCTACGAGCGTGCCATTCGCGTTTTTTGTTCCACGGATATCTCGGGGAGTCGAAAACGCGAATGGTTCGTCTCCTCCGGGGACGTTGAGGAGCCGGAAACGAGCTGGTTGGAGCCCCTGAATGTTCGTTTTTTCCAGCGGGGCACCTGTCGTCTGGACGATTAACCAAACTAACCCAAATCCTAACCTACAGTTATGAGTGATACCGCAGTGGCGGAGCCGGAGAACAAAGAGCTTTTGGCTCTGATCGACGAGCATTTCCGCGAGTTTAAAGAAGGATCGATTGTCAATGGCACGATCCTTGACATCCGCCCCCAAGTCGTCGTGGTCGACATTGGATACAAATCCGAGGGCGCGATTCCGATCTCCGAATTTGAAGATGAGGACATCGAAGTGGGTGACGAAGTGGAAGTTCTTCTCGAGCGTCTTGAAGACGATGAGGGCCTGATTGTCCTGTCCAAGGAAAAAGCTGCCCACAAGCAGAATTGGGAAAAGATCATGAAAGTTTACGAGGATGGCGGTCTCGTAAAGGGCAAGGTCAAGGGTGCGGTCAAGGGTGGTCTGATGGTGAACGTTGGAGTCGAGGCCTTCCTCCCTGGTTCTCAGGTTGACATCATCCCGCCGCGCGACCTTCAAGAATACGTCGGCAACGTTTACGAGTTCAAGATCGTGAAAGTCAATGACGACCGTAAGAACTTGGTTTTGAGTCGGCGCGAGGTCATCGAAGCAGAGCGTGCCGAACTTCGCCAGAAGTTCCTTCAGACGGTGATTGTCGGGGACAAGGTCGTCGGGCAGGTCAAAAACATCACCGACTTTGGGGCCTTCGTGGATCTCCAAGGCATGGACGGTCTTCTTCACATCACTGATATGAGCTGGGGTCGGATTGCCCACCCCTCTGAAATGCTCCGGATCGGTCAGGAGATCGAGGTGCAGATTCTCGATGTCGATCGCGAGAAGGAACGTGTTTCCTTGGGTCTCAAGCAGATGACCGACAACCCTTGGGCCGATATCGAAGCCCGCTTCCCGATCGGGGCCGAGGTTTCCGGGAAGGTCACCAAACTTCTTCCTTACGGGGCCTTTGTCGAAATTGAGAAGGGCGTCGAAGGTTTGGTGCACGTTTCCGAGCTTTCCTGGGTCAAGCGGATCACCCGCCCCAGTGACGTCTTGGAATTGGACCAAGAGATCAAAGCCGTTGTGCTGGGTATCTCGACCGACGAGCAAAAGATCTCGCTCGGGGTCCGCCAACTCGAGGAGAATCCGTGGTCCGAGATCGAGGCCCGCTACCCGATTGGCAAGGAAATCAAGGGCGAGGTGCGCAACCTCACCGCTTATGGTGCCTTCGTGGGCTTGGAAGAGGGAATCGACGGCATGATCCATGTCTCCGATCTGTCCTGGACCCGCAAGATCAACCACCCCTCCGAAATGCTCAAGAAGGGCGAAGAGGTGGAGGCCGTGGTTCTCAGCATCGACAAGGACAACCAACGGGTGTCTCTCGGTATCAAGCAACTCGACAGCGATCCTTGGTCCGAAATCGACACCAATTTCAAGGTGGGCGACAAGGTCACCGGAACGGTTGCCAAGATCGCTTCCTTCGGTGCTTTCGTCAGTCTCGATGGTGATATCGATGGCCTCATCCACATCTCCCAACTCAGCGAGGAGCATGTGGAGCGAGTCAAGGATGTCCTCAAGGTGGGTGATGAAGTCGAAGCGCGTGTGATCAAGGTCGACAAGATCGAGCGCCGCATCGGGCTCTCCATCAAGGCCGTGTCCTACTCGGAAGATCAACTCCAGAAAGAGAGCCAGTCCTTCGAAACCCTTCGCCCGTCGAGCGATCTGGTCGGATTGGAGCAGGCTTTCAACCTCGCCACTGGAAACAACGAGTCCGAGGAATGGAGCCCGTCTGAGGACTAAGTCCGATCGGACTTTCAAACTTCAAAGCTGCTGCGGGAGACCGGGGCAGCTTTTTTGTTTTCAGTCAGTCGGGTGTTCATGTGTGCCTGATGGGAATCCTTTGAAAATAGACGTTGCTAGTCGGTTGAAATACTGTTGGACTCCGGTCCGACCATGGCTAACGCAACGAATGTTCTGACGCAGGGAATCGAGATCAACGGTTCCATCAAATTTTCCAACGACATGATCATCGACGGTAAGATCGATGGGGAAATCATCTCCGAGAAGGGAAAGGTGACGATTGCTGAGAACGCTTCCATCAAGGGCGATGTCAGGGCCGGTGAGGTCAAGCTCTATGGCCGGGTGGAAGGCACGATCGCTTCCGAGCGCTGCGAGTTGAAGCAGAAGTCTTTCCTCAAGGGGGACATCAAGACCAAGTCACTCAGCGTGGAGGAAGGAGCCACCCTTCAGGGTAGCACTCAGAGTGGCGCGTAGGCCGCCACCATCGAGGTGCAGATTTCAGAAGACGCCGCGTTTCCGGAGAGCGGCGTTTTTTATGCCGGGAAAGTGGCCCAAACTGACTTGAGGTAAGAGGTATCGGTAAAGTCGATGGGCATTGCTTCCGGCTCTAGTTTCGCACCTTTGAGCTGACGACAAAAATCGGCGACTGAAATACCCCGGTAGTTGGTCGAGGCGAGGATCCGTCCCCTTGGTGCAAGGCAGGCGGCAGCGAGGTCGAAGAGTCGACTGTAGTCTTTTTCCACCCGGAAGACCCTGCCTTTGTCATCGCGGGAAAAAGTCGGCGGATCGAGGATGATGAAGTCGAAGGTGCGCCCTTGTTTGGCAAAACGGCGAAGCCAGTGGAAAGTGTCGCCTTTGCAGAAGTAGTGATCTTCGGGGCTCAGTTGATTGATGAGAAAGTTTTCGCGGGCCCAGTCGAGGTAGACTTGGGAAAGATCAAGGGTGGTGGTGATGGCACCGGACACCGCAGCCGCCACCGAGAAGAATCCGGTGTAAGCGAAGGTGTTCAGGACGGTTTGTCCCG
>JALQTQ010000306.1 GCA_023263995.1 Akkermansiaceae bacterium
TCCGCCGCGAAATCAGTGCGGTAGTCCAGCGTGATTTTGAGTGGCATCAGGCTTTGGTCACGATCAGCGCGGTCGAGGTCACCCAGGATCTCAAGGAGGCCAAGGTCTACGTCAGTATCTTGGGAGGCTCCGCTCCCGGTATCCTCGAGCAACTCGAACGCAAGCGCGGTTTCATCCAGAGCAAGGTCTCCAAACGCGTGGTGCTGCGCAACACCCCGGTCCTGATGTTCCGGCAGGACAACTCAGCGGTCCGGGGGGTCGACGTGGTCAACTTGCTCGATGAGGTCGCCCAACTCCCCACGGCTCCGCCCGAGGACGAAGAGGAAAGGTAAGTCGCCTTGTCGCCCCGACGCAGTCCAACAGCCGGCCTTTTTTTGCCACGACCAGCCTCGCGACTACTCTCCCGAAGTTCCGGCGGTTGACGTTTCTTGAAGTAGACGAGCCGAAGTTGGTTTTCGACTCTTTGCCCGGCCAAAAAATCCGCACAAACAGGATAACGATAGGGGGAGATCAGGCGATGAGGTCGTGGACGACTCGGGCGCCCTCAACGCCCGTGAGCTTCAGGTCGAGGCCTTGGTGGCGGATGCTGAGGCGATTGTGATCGAGGCCCATGAGGTGGAGGATGGTAGCGTTGAGGTCATCGATGCTGACCGGATTCTCGATAATGTCGTATCCGAACTCGTCGGTTTTGCCATAGGTCAGCCCGGGAGTGACTCCCCCTCCGGCCATCCAGACGGTGAAACATCCCGGGTGGTGGTCGCGGCCGTAGGTGGTCTCATCGAGACGCCCTTGGCAGTAGGAGGTTCTTCCGAATTCTCCACCACAGATGATGAGAGTGTCCTCGAGGAGCCCCCGTTGCTTGAGATCGTTGATGAGTCCGTAGATCGGATGGTCGACGTCGCGGCACTGGTTGGCGAGATTGATGGGGAGGTTGGTGTGTTGATCCCAGCCGCGGTGGAAGATCTGGATCGTCCGTACCCCGCGTTCGCTCATGCGACGGGCCAGGAGGCAGGAGTTGGCAAAGGTCCCGGGCTCGAGGACCTCGGGACCGTAGAGGTCGAGCACATGTTTTGGTTCGTCGCCGAGATTGGTGAGTTCGGGCACGCTTTCTTGCATGCGCCGGGCCATCTCGTATTGCAGGCTGCGCGCGTTGATTTCGTCGTCACGCATCCGTTGGTGGTTGAGGGTGTTGAGACGGGTGACGCCCTTGACCATGCTGCTGCGGAGGTCTTTGGTGATCCCCGTGGGATTGGCGAGATGCAGGATGGGATCGCCCGAACGACGGATGGGTACGCCTTGGTAGTTGGAGGGCAGGACCCCGGCTCCCCAGAGGCGTGAATAGATTGGCTGTCCCGGCTTGCGGCCTGTCCAGGTCGGGGTCATCACGAAATACCCCGGGAGCGAGTCGTTCATCGTCTCCAGCGAATATGAAAGCCAAGCCCCCAGAGAAGGGCGGCCCGCTATTTGTGACCCGGTCTGGATGGCCGTCACGGCAGGGTCGTGGTTGATGTGCTTGGTGTGAACTGACTTGATGAAGCAAAGGTCATCAGCCACCTTGGCAACATTCGGGAGCAACTCGGAAAGCCACGCGCCGCCTTCTCCATGTTGCTTGAATTGATACCTCGTTCCGCACACCGGATGGGCCGCGGTGGCGGTCATGCCGGTGAGGCGGAACTTGGGCTCAATGAGCCCCTTGCGGTTGCCGACGGTGAAGAGCTGCTCCTTGTGGTGCTTGTTGAGGAGCGGTTTGTAATCGTAGAGATCCTGTTGGGAGGGGCCGCCCGACAGGAAGAGGTAGATGATGCGCTTGGCCTTGGGAACCATTGTGGCGGCGTGGGCCCCGCCTGGAGTGAGCCCGGCCGAGCGGGCGGCGAGGGCGGCGGCGATGGTTCCGGTGAGCCCGTGATTGAGAAAATGACGTCGGTTCATCGGCAAAGGACTTCGTCGAGGTTCAACAGGGTGGTAGCGAGCATGACGTAAGGCCCGGGGGCCTTTTCCGGGAACTGGCCAAGGTGGGAAAGGAGCTCGGAGTTGGCAGCGGCAAATTTCGTAAGTAGTTCGTCGAGGACCCGTCGTTCCTCCGGTTCCGGATCACGACAAGTGGCGAGCTTGAACATGCGGGCCACCGGGTCGGGGTGGGTCATGGCGCGCGATGCGAGACCGCGGGCCGCTTCCACAAACTGGACGTCGTTCATGAGCTGGAGGGCCTGGAGCGGGGTGTTGGTGACCTCGCGCTGGACCGAGCAGACCTCGCGCGACGGCGCATCAAAGTTGGACATGATGGGCGGTCCGGCGGTTCTTTTGTGGATGGTGTAGATGCTGCGGCGGTAGAGGTCGGGTCCGCTACCCGTTTGATACTCCCGGGAGTCGGAGATTTCGACCGAGACCGCCTGCCAGAGTCCGGCTGGCTGGTAGGGCGAGACCGGTGGTCCGCCGATGCGGCGTTCGAGGAGCCCGCCGATGGCGAGGGCCTGGTCGCGGAGGACCTCGCCGTCGAGTCGTTGGCGGTGGGCCCGGGTTTTGCCCGAGGCCACGGCCGAGGACTGCCGGTAGGCGGCCGAGAGAACGAGGCGTCGGATCAGGCCTTTGACGTCCCAATTCTTCTGGAAGTCGGCGGCGAGGGAATCAAAGAGCTCGGGGTGGCGGGGGGCAGCGCCCTGGTTGCCGAGGTCGTTTTGCGTTTTGCAGAAGCCTTCCCCGAAGAACTGGGCCCAGATCCGGTTCACCGCGACGCGGGCGGGGAGGGGGTTTTCCGGGAGGAAGAGCCAGCGAGCAAAGCCGAGCCGGTTGCGAGGAAGCGAGTCCGGCATGGGGGGGAGGGCCGACGGGGTCGCGGCGGTGACTTCGGGCCCACGCGAATCGTAGAGCCCTCCCTTGAGCAGGTGGGACGGAATCGGAGCGCCTTCCCTAGCCACGATGGTGCAGGCCACCTTGGTGATCCCGGCCATCGCCGTTGCCACGTCGGCAGGCAGGGTAGCGAGCGATTTCATTTCCTCCGGGGAAAGGAGTCGGTCGTAGCGGCTGATGGTGAGGAAGCGCGGGGCAACGGGCAGGTGGCTGGTCTTTTCCAGCAGAGGTTCGCCCCCAGGTTGTCGGGCAAATTCTGCTTGGACCAAGTCGTCATCTGTCACGGTCAAGGCGAGGGGAGCGCCAGCGTGATGGAGGGTGAAGATGCCGTCTTTTTGATCGAGGGTGAGGGCTAGGTGGACCGGGCCGGTGAAGGCGACCGGGACGGTGGTGCGGAAGTCCCGCTTGCCGGATTTGCCCTCCTTGTTTTTCCCGAGGAGGCGGAGGATGAGGTGGTCGTCCGGTCCGCGAAGCAATTCGAACCCATGCCGGTTGTCGCCCCGACCGCCGGCCTGGGTCAGGAGTGTTCCCTTGGCTCCTTCGGGCAGCCACATCGAGAGGGTTTGTTGTTCGGAGGAGGGGCCGCCCAAGGTGGGCTGGTTGGACCGCCCGAAGACATCGAGATGGACCGACGGGGAGAGCTGGGGCTTGGAGGCCCATTGGCGCAGGATTTCCAACTCCGCCTTCTCGGGGCCCATCGGGAGGTGGACGATGGGGCCGTTGTAGGCCCGGTCGCCGTTCATTATCGGCTCGTCGATGTTGGCGAAAAAGGCGGTGAGGCTGTAGTAGTCTGCCATCGTGATGGGGTCGAACTTGTGGTCGTGGCAGGAGGCACAGCCGACGGTGAGGCCAAGCCAGGTCGTGGCCACCGTGTCGGTCCGGTCCATCAGGTATTTGACACGGTATTCCTCGCGGATCACGCCACCTTCATGGGTCGAGGCATTGCATTTCAGG
>JALQTQ010000307.1 GCA_023263995.1 Akkermansiaceae bacterium
TCGTTGCCGGTGGCAATCCGTAGGTAACCTTCACCCTGAGAGACGCGGTGGACGCGTTTATTGGTCATGTTTTCGACCGATAGGATCTCGTCGAGGTTCATTTCTCCGAGGATGCGACGAGCATCCGGGGCGTGGGTCGATTCCGGGTAGAGATTTTCGATGAGGTGAAGCAACTCGCGGGCCTCGTCGATCTCCCCGAGAGCAATTGCTTCCAAGGCCTTGTTGAATTCGTATTGTCCGGGCTCGAAACCGATTTGTTCGCGATCGAGGATTTTTTCAATTCGGGCATCTTGCAACCCTGCCGGTTCCTCGAAATCCTTTTGAAACTCGCGTAAAAAGAGCACGAGGAGTCCCAGAATGGCCATCACCCCGACGAGGGCCCCGATCTTGAGGATGGTGACAAGCCCGCCCATTGATTTAACCAGACTTACAGCAGCCCGCGGCGCTTGAAGTCGAACTGGTTGATTTCACGCGACTTCATGATCATTTCGAGGGTGAATTTCATCACCCCGACCTCCCAGGCATCGTCCACCCCGAGAATGACCGCAAGGGAGGGATTCCCGCTGAGCCGGACTGATTCCAGAGCCTTGTCGCACACGCTCTCGATGCGGTCGTGAACAATCTCGGAGGACACCTCGGATCGTTTGAACTGGAAGCCATATTGCAGAAAACTCAAATCCACGCCGAGGTCACGGAAGTGTTCGATGACTCGGAGCACCTTGGGATCAAAACCCTCCAGTTCGATCTCATTGAATCCTGAAGGTTTGATGAGCTGGGGCTTCTGGGCCTCCACCTCCCCTCGTCGCACGCACACCTGGCCGACGCGGTCCATGGTCTCGCACAACAGCTCGAATTCGAAACGAGTCGCTCCGAAGGTCTCGATCCGACGTGCTGGTTCGTGGAGGACCCGGGTGGTCTCCATCGCGTATTGGAATTGGTCCGGACTCAACATTAAGGTGGGAGGACTATCACCCGAGGCTCGGAAAAGCGCCATTGAAAATGGCAGGTTCCACCCGGAAACCTGCCATTTGAGAGAGGTGGGGTGGGTCCCCGGAGAAATGAATCACGAATTGGCCTTTTCGACGTGGGCAATGATGTCTCCCACGCTCACCAGCTTTTCCGCTTCCTCATCCGGAACCTCGATTCCGAATTCTTCCTCGACCGCCATGACGAGTTCGACGGCATCGAGAGAATCTGCTCCCAGGTCTTCGATCATCTTGGACTCGGGCTTGACCTGATCGGCACTCACTCCGAGTTGCTCGACAATGATCTCAGTGACCTTTTCTTGAATGTTATCTGCCATGGCCGTCAGGCTTACTGGGAGTCATTGACATTGGCAATCCCTAAAATTCACCGAGCAGGATTCTGCTCCTCGCTGTCAGACCCGCAATCTTTCTGGTCCCCGGGCCCTTCTTCCGACTCTTCACCCTCCACTACCATTTCGATCAGCTCCCCTTCGAAGTTGGCAAGAATCTGCTGGAAGAGGGCTTCAGCGGGGGCCCCTTCGTCCTCCTTGAACTGCCCGTAAACCATGCCATCGATCTTGGCTTTCTTCTCCTCCTCCCCGTCCTTGTAGGTCAGGGTGGCCATTCCCTTGTTCTCCCACTTGCGCTTATCGAGGGTGATCATGCGATCATAGGCGATAAATCGGCCGTCGGGCGTATGGTATCCCTCGCCGTCGACCTTCATGACCCGCCCCTTGGTTCGAATGAGGAAAAAGAGAGTCACAGCGGTGAGAAGGAAGCAAACCGAGGCAGCCCAGAGCTGTTCGTCGATCTTGCGCTTCGACTTGGCATCCTCGTTGGGATCGACCTGTTGGGGCCATCCCCTTTCCTTGCTGAAATCCCTCCAGAGCTCGGTGCTATTCTTTTCACCCAATTCCGAGAGAAGGGCAGGCCACTTTTCCTTGAGGTCTGTTTTTGGCGGGTAAAGGGAAGGGTCGTCTTCGAACGGAATCGCCTGCGAGGCCACAAAATCAGCCCAAACCTTGGGATCGCGCAATTGTTCACCCTTGCTCCAGGCCTCGCCGGCGGCCGAGAAGGCCTTGTAGTTGGCCACGATGTAGTTCTTTTCCGGGTAACCAATCTTCCAATCGTAAAGGAAGTAGGCCCCGAATCCTCCAAACATGACGAGCATCAGGAGGGCCCGCCACATGAACCACTTGGTTGGTCGGCAGATGATTTCGGAGTTGGCCATAACAGGGCGTGAGGAAATCAAGTGGGACCCGTTCTGGCAAGCCCGTGATCCGACAATCAACCGCTGGTCTTGCCTGAGACCCCCTCTTCACGGGCGCTGACAGCTAGACGGAAGGCCTTTCGTTCACCATAGCGGCTGATGGAGAACTTGACGGTGCGGCGTCGACCGGGTTCCGGAGACCAGGTGGCCTGCCAAAATTCATAAGTAGCCCCATTGGTGGAGACGCTCACCCGAGAAACCCCGACAACCCCGGATTGATTTCGGGAGGAAGTACGACAGGTCCGGATTTGCTCTTGGTTTTCGAGTTTTTGAAGAAGGACGTCGCGCCACTCGCGGGCAGCCCGATAGGATTTGTGCGCCCCCCCCCAGACGCCATCCCCAAAAAAACGGGCGTAACGCTTCCCCTGACGCTGGAGCCGAACCTGCCACCCGTGGGTTCCCACCCCGGGCAAGTCGATGCGCGCCAAAGCATACCGATCATCGGTGTTGGCCATCGAGGCGACCATGACCCCGCCCTCTCCTGCTGTCAACCGGGAGCCCTTCGATCGCCCCGTTACGATCTTTCGGTTGGCAGACTATTGCCCAGCTCCAGACTGGGGAGGAGCGTCTTGGCCATTACGGCGGAGGATGCGCTCGCGCATGCGCTCATCGATGAGGTCTGAACTTTGCACGAAGTCGATCGCGGCTTCCCGATCCTCCCCCATCCATCGCATGGTGGCCATTCCCACCGCCCACCCCCGCGAACGCTCGTCGGAGATGCTTTCCGCAAGTTGGATGTTTTCGGGCGGAGACCCCTTGGAGTCATTGATCACATAGGAGGCAACGGCCGCATCCCGGACCGGCCCTGCGGGGCGCGAGACTGCCCAGTCCTTGGCCGCACTGGGGTCTTGGTTGACCCAGTTGCTCATGATGTTTCCCACCGCTTGCCGCTGTGTTTCCTCATCGCCATTGGCGGAGACCCATCGAGCCGCCTCGGCGGGTTGCTCGCGGGCCATTGATTCAGCGACCGCGCTGATGGCGCCATTGCGGGCCGGTCCCTCGGGAATTCCAAGAGCCTTGCTCGCGGCAAGAACGGGATCATCCCCTGCCAGTGCCCCCACAGCAGCTCCCATGGCCTCGGCCCGCTGACTGGCCGGGAGGATATTGATAAAATTTTCGGCCCGGTCCCAATCGATCTTGGCCCATTCGGCCGCAATCATCTGGCGGGCTTCGGTCAGAGAACGCCCTTCCAGACCAGCGGTCAGACCGGCCGCCTTTTCAGGATCGCTGGAGGCAATTTGAGCAATGGCCTTGATCGAAGCATCATCCCTCTCCCGTTCCGGCAGCGACTTGGCCCATGCCAAGGCTCCTTCGGGGTCCTGTCTGGCCCACTCCCCGGCGATCGTAGCCGCTCCGGAAGCCCCTCCTTCGCGCCCACGTCCCATCATGTCCATCATGACAAAGTCCGACCTGTTGGCCTGGTAGTAGTCAGCGGCCGCCTTGGGATCGCTCGCAGCCCAACTTTGTAGGATGGTCGGACGGACAAACATGCCAGTGCGCCCCATTTTGGTATTAGCATGTTCGAAGGCCTCGTAGGGAGCCACT
>JALQTQ010000308.1 GCA_023263995.1 Akkermansiaceae bacterium
CACGGAGCGGCACGCGCTACCACTGTCGCCGCAAAGACCAGAAGGAAACCGTCACCTTCAACTATGCCGTGGAAGGCCCCTTCCAGACCGCCACCCCCGGCTCCCTCGAATTTTTTCTCCTCGAGCGCTATCTCCTCTTTTCAGCTTCTCCCGCTGGGAACCTGCACACCGGACGGGTGCACCATGAACCATATGCCTTTGCCTCGATCCCCGTGCCGCCTCACTCCCTCCTGCCCTGCCGGTGGGATGGTTTTGAACTGGAAGGTCCACCTGTCTCGGCCCTTGTCTCCCCCGGGGTCCCCGTCAGGATTCACCCGCTCAAAAAGGCAAGCCGTCGATAGAAAAAGAGCGGCAAGGTTACCCCTGCCGCTCTTCACACCTACGATCCCAATCGCAATGGATTGTGTTATCTAACCTCGAGAGACGATTCAATTGGAAAAGACTCTCTTGGCTTCCCACATCTACGCACAAATCGGGAGACCTTATCAAGTTCAATCTGACGCAATCGTCGATTCAACCGATTTTCTCACCCAAAACGGGCAAAACCGGATGGCTTCGTTGAGGCGAGCAGGGCGACGCCGCCTAACGGCCTCCATCCGGAGGGCTCAGATCAGATCTTCGGACGTCACACTCCGTTGCTCCCGGGTCCCCAACTCGACCGCCTGGTCGACCACCCGCGACGGGGTGGCGTCAAAACGATATCCATGACAATTCGGGCAAATCACCACTTCCGCCGTGACAATGGAATCACAGCCTTCACAAACCTTGTAAGCGACCGGGTTATTGGCGATTTCCCTTGCCTTGGTGAGACGATCAGCTTGCGACGAGTCCGGCATGGGTGCTAAAAAAGATCAAAAAAACGAGGGTCACGAGGAAAAATCCCCATGACCCTGAAAAAAGTCAGGTACAACGGGAATCAGGCCGGCTTGATTGCCTTGTTCGTCCGGCTCTTGAGGTTTGCGGCCTTATTCTTGCGAACAATGTTCTGCTTGGCGGCTTTGTCCACTGCTGAACTGAGTTGTTGGAAAATCTTGCGGGCTTCTTCGTTGTTTCCCTCGCCTGCCGCAACCAGAGCCTTCTTTTGAAGGGTCTTGATGCGGCTCTTCACGGCACGGTTCCGTTCGGTGCGCGTTGCAATCTGACGCACTCTTTTCTCTGCAGACTTGTTGTTGGCCATAGGAATTTCCCGCTTGGGCGGGGCGGGAAAATAGGGATTTGCGACGAGGTGTCAAGTTTCAGTCCGAGGAAATTTCAATCGCCCACCAGACCATCTTGTGGAAGATTACCGCCATGAAGCTTTCGCTTGTGCTCCCCTTCCTTCTTCTGCCAGCGATGTCCTTGGGCCAGAATCGGCCGGCCATTCCCGGAGATCTTCTCGATGACGAACAATTCCGAAGTGAAAGCGGCCTCAACGAATTCACAGTTCCGTCGATTGCCAAGATCTTCGATGAACTCGAAAAGGTCTCACCGCTGACCTACCAATCAGAACATCTCAAAAATCACGAACGCCTCCCCCTCGACCGCTCACGCCTTGCCCTCCGTCTTGGCACCCTGATCGCGGACGGCTTCATCGCCGTGCAAACCGGCAATTCCCAGGATGTCGAAGCCATTTCCCAACATCTCTCCCGATACGCCAAGGCTCTCGGTGCCGGGGACCGTATCAAGAAACACGCTGCCGCCCTCCTCGAGCACGCCAAGGCCAAGGATCTCAACAAACTCAAACTGGCCCTTGCGGCAACACAGCGCGATGTTGAACGCGAATTGGTGGGACTCCGCGATCCGGACCTATCCCACCTGATCTCGCTCGGTGGTTGGCTCCAGGCCCTCGATTCCGCCGCGCAGGCCGTGAATCAGAAGTTCACCCCGGAACGCGCCGCCACCCTCTTCCGCGAAGACATCGCCGACTACTACGCCGAATCACTCGGATCCCTCCATCCCACCCTGAGCCAGCAAAAGCACATGGTCGAGATGCGAGAACTTCTACATGGCCTGCGCACCTCGATGGCTCTCGAGGAAGAGGCCAAACCAACCGCCAAGGAGGTCACGGAAGTGACCGAGATCTCCGCCAAGCTGATCAAAATCGCCCGCAACTAACCGCCCCATTATGACCCTCCTGATCGGACTTGGCATCATCGGATCCCGCAGCGCCGACCAACTGGCCGCCGCCGGACACCCCCTGCAAACCTGGAACCGCACCCCGCGGGACCGCACCGACACGGTCGCCGATCTGCCCGCGGCAGCTGCGGAAGCGGACGTCATCCTCTGCTACCTGCGCGACGAACTTGCGGTGCGGGAGATCTTTGGAAAGATTCGCGATTTCCTCGATGCGGACAAAACCTTCATCAATCACGCCACCATCGACCCCGCCACCACCACCTGGCTGGCAGGGCAATGCCGGGAGATCGGCTGCGGCTTTCTCGACGCCCCCTTCACGGGATCGCGTGACGCCGCCGCTAGCGCTAATTTGGTCTACTACGTGGCCGGTGATCCGGACCTCCTCGAACAACACCGGCCCCTGCTGGAAATCACCTCGCGGGCCATCGTCTTCCTCGGTGCCCCACCAGCCGCCACCGTGGTCAAGATCACCACCAATCTCGCCACCGCCGCTGCAGTGCAGGCCCTCACCGAGGCTCTCGAAATCTCGCGCCGCCACGGGGTCGACCCCCGCGCCTGGCACGAAGCCGCCAAGCTCAACGGATGCTACGCCCCGGTCATGGGCATGAAAATCCCCACCTTGCTCGAGAACGATTTCACGCCCCACTTCTCGGTCGAAAACATGGCCAAGGACACCCACTACGCCATTGACCTCGCCGAAGCCGCCGGGGTCACCGCCGACCTCAACCACTTCACTTGGGCCCGACTCCTCGAAGCAGAGCTGCGCGACGCCTCGGAGGATTTCTCCGCCACCATTCGCCAGCACCAGAGCACCGACCTCGACCTCGAGGAAGACGTGGAGGTTCCCTGCAGCCGGATTCGGGTCTCCGGCCCCGACGCCCAGCGCTATCTCAACGGGCAGGTCAGCAACGACGTCACGCTGCTAGCCGACGGCCGGATGATCGAAGCCTGCCTCCTCGATGCCAAGGGCCGCTTGCAGTTTCTTGTCTGGGTCCATCGGGAGGACGAGGACTTCATCGTGCAAGGCCCAGCCGATCTCGCCGAGGAACTCTTCGCCCGTCTCGACCGCTACCTCATCGCTGACGAAGTCGAACTGCACGACGAAAGCCTGGACGAAACGGCCTACCTAACGATGCCGCATGAAAGCCGCCGCATCCTCGAGGGCATCCCGAAGTGGCCCAACGAGCTTTTCCCCGGCCTGTTGCCGCCCGAAGCAGGCATCGAAGACCGAACCATTTCCTACACCAAGGGGTGCTACACCGGACAGGAGGTGATTTCCCGCATGAAACGATCCGGCAAGACCAACCGCCACCTCGTGAAGCTCTCCTTCAACAAGCCGCTCATCCCCACCGGGAGCAAGCTGATGGTCGGGAGAAAGGAAGCGGGCATCGTCACTTCCGTGACCTCCCACGTCGGACACGGGGAAATCGGACTCGGCTACCGCTTCCGTAAATTCGAAGACACCACCACATTCGAACTGGCCTCGCCGTCCTCGGGCGACATTATCGGACAAGCCACCATCCGCTGAGGCCGCGTGACCCCTCCACCGGCGAGCCCTTGACCCTCCCTTCGGGCATTCGGGAAGCCTTAGAGGCTGTCTGAAAAAGGCCGATTGAGGGCTGCCGAGAATTTTCGCTTCGGGCAAGGCGTGACGCGGGAGTTGGTC
>JALQTQ010000309.1 GCA_023263995.1 Akkermansiaceae bacterium
CCTCGTCAATAACCTCGTCATCGGAGTCAGTGAAGGCTTCGTCAAGGAGTTGGAAATCCTGGGTGTCGGTTTTCGATCAGCCGTCAAGGGGAGCGATCTCGACCTCAGCCTCGGAAAATCCCATCCCATCCTTCATCCCATTCCCGACGGAGTCACCGTCACCGTGACCGACAACACCAAGATTAAGGTGGAGGGGATCGACAAGCAGCTCGTCGGACAGTTTGCGGCTGAGGTTCGTAGTTACTATCCACCCGAGCCCTACAAAGGGAAAGGGGTGCGCTACGCCAACGAATTCGTTCGCCGGAAAGCCGGTAAGTCCGTGAAATAAGTCCTGACGAAATCCAAGACATTCATCATTCCATGAGCACTCTCAATCGTAAGGAACTCCGCCGCAAGGTGCATCGCCGCATCCGGAAGAAGGTTTCCGGGACCGCCGAGCGTCCGCGCCTCGCTGTCCATTTCTCGAATAAAAACGTCTACGCCCAAGTCATCGATGACGTGGCAGGCAAGACCCTTTGTGCCGCTTCCACTCTCGATTCTGCCATCGAGGCCACCGGGGCCAGTAAGGCCCCCGCCGAGGCTGTGGGTAAGTTATTGGCCCAGCGGGCCGTCGACGCCCAAATCGACACCGTGGTTTTCGACCGGGGTGGCTTCTTCTTCACTGGCAAGGTCAAGGCCCTCGCCGATGCCGCCCGCGAAGGTGGTCTTAAATTCTAATCCCCCCTCCGAATCAACATGGCAAAAAACGAAGACTCCAAGCCTGCTGCTGATGCAGCAGCCAAGCCGGCGGACGACAAGGCTGCCACTCCGGCAAAGACCGGCGACAGCAACTCGCAGAACCGTGGCGGTGGTCAAAACCGTGGCGGAGGTGGCGCAAACCGTGGTGGTTTCGGCGGTCGTCAGCGCGAAGCCGCCCCGACGGATTCCGAAGGCAACGAGCTCACCGAAAAAGTTGTCTTTATCAACCGGTGCTCCAAGGTGGTGAAAGGGGGGCGTCGCTTCAGTTTCTCCGCTCTCGTGGTTTCCGGGAACGAGAAGGGTTCCGTGGGCGTCGGGTTCGGCAAGGCCAATGAGGTCGCCGAGTGCATCAAGAAGGCCTCGGGGGTAGCCAGCAAGAGCCTCGAGAAAGTCAAGCTCAATGGCACCACCATCCCTCACGAAGTCTACGCTGAATTTGGGGGAGGCAAGGTTCTTCTCAAACCGGCTTCCCCGGGAACGGGAGTCATTGCCGGTGGGGGGGTCCGTGCGGTCTGCGAAGCAGTGGGCATCCACGATGTCCTTGCCAAGTCGATCGGCTCCAACAACCATGCCAACGTGGTCAAGGCCACCATCAAGGCCCTTACCATGCTCCGCAGTCAGGACGACATCAACGCCCTGCGTGGCAAAAAGAAGGAGAAGGCCATCTAAGGAACTCTTCCTACCAACCCTAGTAAACGTCGAATCATGAATCTTCATAATCTCAAGCCCAATCCAGGAGCAAAACATCGCCGCAAGCGTCTCGGCTGCGGTGAAAGTTCTGGTCTCGGAAAGACTTCCGGCAAGGGACACAAGGGGCAAAAGGCTCGTTCCGGTGGCGGCGTGCGTCCTGGTTTCGAAGGGGGCCAAATGCCTCTCGCCCGCCGTCTTCCCAAGCGCGGATTCTCGAACTACCAGTTCCGCGATACCGTGGCCATCGTCAACGTGTCCCAACTCGAGCAATACTTCGAGGCCGATGCCGAAGTGAACGAGGAAACTCTTCGGGCAGTCAAGCTGGTCAAGGGCCAGTGTGACAAGATCAAGGTTTTGGGACAGGGTGAACTCACTAAGGCTCTCAAGGTCAAAGTGAATCTCGCCAGCGCGTCCGCGAAAGAAAAGATCGAGAAGGCCGGAGGCTCCCTGGAACTCTGAAAGGCCGGACTTTCCTCCCCATCCGGTGTGAAACCCTCTTTTCTGGCAATCATCACGCAGAGCCCGGTTCGCCGGGCTGCCGCGTTTTTTGCTTTTTTGGGTTTCCTCACTCTCGCTTCGTGCGGCGAGAACCCCGATTCTCCCGCCGCCATCATGGCTGAGCAGACCCGGGTCTTTCACGAAATGGCTGATCTTCTGAACGAGGTTGCCGATGGAGCCGACCCGGTTGTCGCCGCCGAGCGCCTCACCTTGCTCGGCCACGAACTCAAGGGTCTCAAGATCAGGTTATCTCAAACAAAGGAGCTGCGCGAAGAAGGCCGGGATGCGATTCTCGGTCTCACCGACTTTCAGAAAGCCACTGCCCGGAGGGACGAGGCTTTCTCTCATGTTCTTCGTTCCGGGAAAATGACCCGGGAACTTGAACGGGCCATCATGGCCCACCACAATCCTGCCCCAATGAGGGGTGAGGGCACCACTGACTAAATCTTTTTTCATTTCCAATCACCATGATTTCCGCATTCACCAATACCTGGAAGATCCCCGAACTTCGCGATCGTCTTCTTTTCACCATGGCCATGATTGTGATCGTGCGCCTCGGGGTGCACATCCCGCTGCCAGGAGTCAACATTGACGTCATTCGCGACTACTTGGAGTACCTCAAAAAGGATAACGAAGGGGGCGCTGGTGGTGGTGTGGGAGCCATTCTGAACGTGTTTTCCGGCGGTGGCCTGACCAGCATGGGGCTCTTTGCGCTGGGGATCATGCCCTACATTTCGGCGTCGATCATGATGCAGCTCCTCAGTGCGGTGGTGCCGAAGTTGGCTCGCCTCAAGAAAGAGGACGGTGGACAACAGAAGATCAACCAGTGGACCCGCTTTGTGACTATCGCGATTGCTGCGGTGCAGGGATATTTCCTCGCCCAATCCCTCAACAATCCGTCGAGTAACCCGCTCCTTGGCGGGATTGAAAAGGTGACGCAGAATCAGGATCTCGTCCCGGCCTTCGGTGCGTGGTTCGTGATCCAGACGGTCCTCATCATTGTGGCCGGCACCCTCCTCCTGATGTGGATCGGTGACCAGATCACCGAGCGTGGCATTGGCAATGGGATCTCCCTCATCATCTCGGTCAATATCATTTCGTCCCTCCCGGGTGTGATCGTCCAGATCTGGAATATCTTCGTGATCGACCGCGGGGCCGACAATCCTTTTGCTCCGCTCCTCATCGTGCTCATGGTGGTCCTCTTCCTCTTTGTGATCGCGGCCGTGATCACGATCACGCAGGGCCAACGAAGGATCGCGGTGCAGTATGCGCGTCGTGTAGCGGGTCGACGGGAGATGTCGGGGGGCACCCAGTATCTGCCCCTCAAAGTGAACTACGCCGGGGTGATGCCGGTGATCTTCGCTACCGCCATCCTCCAGCTTCCAACCCAATTGATCGGGCAGATCACCGACGCCGGATGGGTCCGAACGCTCAATGACATCCTCTCGCCAAACGAGCCCTGGTTCTACCTCCTTTCGGGCTTCATGATCTTCTTCTTCAGTTTTTTCTGGGTGGCCACCATGTTCCAACCCTCAGAAGTGGCGGAAAACCTCAAGCGCGGTGGGGGATACATTCCCGGGGTGCGTCCGGGTAAGCCGACTTCCGACTTCCTCGATTACACCATGACCCGCCTCACCTTTGCCGGGGCTCTTTTCCTGACTTTGATTTTCATGATGCCCTTCGTGATCGGGCTCGCGCTCGATTTGCCCCCCAACAGCCTTGTGACCTCATTCTTCGGTGGCACCAGCCTGCTCATTCTGGTTGGGGTTTTGCTCGACATGATGCGTCAGATCGAGACC
>JALQTQ010000030.1 GCA_023263995.1 Akkermansiaceae bacterium
GATTCCGGCGACCATTCCAATCGGCAAGGGTGGGATTCTCGAGATCAGTCTCGGTGCCATCATCGAACACCGGCGGCGTGGGATGACTAGCCAGAAGGTGAATCATCCTCCCGTCAACCATTACCGGGACATCCCAATGACTCTTGGAGGAAAGACGGAATATTTCGAGTTCTTCAGAAGTATAAAAACTGTCGAAGTCCCCATTCCCATCAGTGTCATCGGGATCGGGAGGCAAGAGGGCACCCGGCATATCCTTCCACAGGAAGGTTTGAAAAGTCCGCACCGCGCCCTCCTCAATGGGGAATTTTGATAAGATGACCATCCCGTATTGCCCGGGGTAAGAACCAAAGCCAAAGGCATCATTGGGTCCGGACACTTCGCCATCATTGTCGAGGTCAAACCCGGAAGGAATTCCGGTGTTAGAGGGCGCAAGGAAAACGTGAGGATACTCGATCGGGTCACCGCCGTTTTGAGAAATCATGAGATAGTTGGATTGAAAAAATGCGATCGCCTCACCTGACTCGTCATAATCAAATTCGTTCAGAAGAATGACATCGGGACGAGTCAGCTGGATGATTTCGGCAATTGCTTGCGCCTGGGAATCACCCCGGGTGCTGAGATCAGCAACGAGCTCGCCACTGGCAGATCGGTTGAGCGAGACATTGTAAGAAGCCACCCGGAGCGCCGAGATGCTTTCAGTCGGCACTTCCTCGGTGGCCTCCCGCACCGTGATGAAATCTTCCTTGATGATCGAAAAGGATTTCCCGTCCTCATCGGTCACGGTCAAGGACACGGAATAGGTGCCCGCTCCCTCGAAAGTGTGCACCGGGTTGGCTCGGCTCGATTCATTACCGTCTCCAAAGTCCCACTCGTAGTCAGGGCTGCCCGCCACCCCGGCGATGCTTGAGGTGAAGCGGATCGCTTCAACATTCAGGGGAGATGCGTCGCTGACCGAAAAATCGAGAACCGGGCGATCCGGGCTGAGCTGAATATCGTCGATGGCCCAAGTCGTCGCAAGTCCTCCGGCCGCATGTTGATACCGGAAGGCCACATGGGTCGTCTCGCTCCGAAAGGGGCTGAGGTCCACAAACCCGGATTCCACCCACGACTCATCCTCGGCAGCGGGCAGGATAAATCCGTCAAGCTCGGTCCACCTTGCGGTGGTTGGATCGCCTCCCCCATCGTAATTGGTCGAAGCCAACACCCTGAGGTTACCCGATCCAAGAGAAGAACGCCGGGAACGAAAATTAAGAAAAGCCTCCGGGAACTCAGCAAGATTGAACGAAGGAGAAAGTAACCATACATCTCCTTCGCTCGCGCCTTCCCCCCCGTTGACCTGAACGAAAAAACCTTCATCAGGATCAGCGACCAACTGCCAGCTTTGCCCACCGACAGCACTCACATTTTCCATCCCGGCCAAGGTCTCATCATCAAAATCGAGGAGTCCGATCTGCGAAGTCTGCGCCAAGGTCGTCCCAAGACTGATCAGGGCAAGCGCACCACGCAAAAAACATCGATTCAACAAACATTTTTTCATATCTTTTTCTGGGAGCAGTTTAGTGAAACACATCGACCTTCACTCAGGTCGGCACCTACTTATCTCATCAAAAAAAATTTGAATGAAATTCCCGGTAACAATTATGCCTTGTGACAAAGACGCCTTGTTTCAAAGGCTGGTTGTGACAAACTCGCCAGAACGAAGTGAAGTGCCCTTCACTACGTGTGGGGCCAACCGGTCGCGACTTGGCAGTTGGGCCGCATTCTACCCGCGGGAACTTCCTCACACAGAAGGGGATGATCGGGCTCAGGGCGACGATTTTGCCGCAAGAGACGGTGGTTTACTCGCCGATTTCACCGATTTACCATTGAAAATCGCTCCGTCCCACTTTCTTCTCCCGACCTCATGAACGTTTCCCTCAACTGGCTCCAGGAAAGGCTCGACTTCGGATCCCGCTCCCTCGAGGAGGTCTGCGATCTCTTGACCTTTGCCGGCATTGAAATCGAAGGAGTCCACGAAACCGGTGTTAAAAGTGACCAGATCGTGGTGGCCGAGATCAAGGAAGCGCTTCAACACCCCGACGCCGACCGCCTCAAGGTGACGAAGGTTGATGCCGGTGAGGGATCGCTTCGCCAGATCGTCTGCGGGGCGACCAACTACAAGGTGGGTGACAAAGTGCCCTGCTGCCTGCCGGGAGCGGAACTCCCCGGTGGCTTCAAGATCGGGGAAACGAAAATGCGCGGCGTGGAATCCAGAGGCATGCTCGCCGCCGGCTCGGAAATTGGACTCACCGACAAGGAGGATGGCCTCCTGATTCTCGACCCGGACTCTCAACCTGGGACCCCGGTGAAGGAGCTTTTTGAATCCGACACTCTGATCGAGGTCGAAATCACCCCCAATCGGCCCGACCTCCTTTCCCATTCCGGTCTCGCCCGGGAACTCGCAGCTCTTCTCCACACCACCGTCAATCCCGTCACAGTTTCGCACCCCACCGAGATTGCCGAAGACCCCAAGATCGTCACCGTCGATTCCACGACCTGTCCCTTCTACTCGCTTGTCGCGATCAAGGGCGTGACGGTGGCTCCGAGTCCGGACTGGCTCGCCAAAAAACTCAAGGCGATCGGTCTACGCCCCATCAACAACATCGTCGACATCACTAATTACGTCCTCCACGAAATCGGCCAGCCCCTGCACGCCTTCGATGCCGCCAAAGTCAGCGGGGCCATCCACGTCCGTCAGGCCACCCCGGGTGAAGCCTTCACGGCTCTCGATGAAGAAAGTTACAAACTCAATGAATTCGACTGTGTCATTTCCGATCAGCGCGGCACCCCGCTGGCCCTCGCCGGAGTGATGGGCGGGCTCGACAGCGGAGTCACCGAAGCCACCACCGACATTCTCCTCGAGTCCGCCTACTTCACCACCTCCGAGATTCGTGCCACCTCCCGGCGGCATTCCCTGGGATCTGATTCTTCCTACCGCTTCGAACGAGGCGTCGATCCCCAAAACGTCCTCCGGGCTTCGACTCTCGCGGCCGCTCTCATTGTCGAGATCGCTGGCGGCAACCCTGAACCACGCACGATCACTGCCGGAAAGCTCCCCGATCCGCTCCCCGACGTAGAACTCGACATCGAACGCATGCTTCAGTTGCTGGACGAAAGTATTTCACACGATGAAGCCTCGGCCATCCTGACCCGCCTTGGGCTCTCGTCGGATGACGGTAAAGTTTGGCGAATCCCGAGTTGGCGGGCTGATCTTGAACGCTCCGCCGACTTGGTGGAAGAAATTGCCCGGGTTCATGGCTTGGATCAGATTCCGTCCCGCACCGGAGGAACGGTCGTGGATGCCAGTCCGATCGACGAGGAATACGATCGCCTTCTCGATCTCAAGAAAAACTTGGTGACTTTGGGATTCTTCGAGGCGCGGACCATCAAGCTCATCGCCGAGAACCAGCTCCGGGACTGCCTACCGCTTCGTCCCCTGCAGGAGGGCGACCTCGTCGCGGTGGCCCGCCCCCTGAGTGAGGATCATGCCCTGCTCCGTCCGGCCCTGACCGCCGGCCTGATTGCGGTTGCCGAAAACAACCTCCGTCAAGGAGCAAAATCCCTTCGCTTTTTTGAAGCCGGACGCCAGTTCCGTAACGTCGGCGGCGGCAAGACTTGCGATCTTGAAGCCGACTCCGTGGCGCTCCTTTTGGGAGGTGAGGCTCAGCCCCTTTCGTGGGCCCGCAATCACTCGCGCTCCCTCGACCTATACGACCTCAAGGCCGCCATCGAAACAGCTCTGGGAGGACGAACCATCCAGTTCGCCCTTCGGCCGCGCGACGGCTTCCTCCTGAGTGGTGATATCCAGCTCGCTGGCAAACCAATCGGCACCTTCGCCCAAGTGCTACCCTCACGGGCCCGAGAGATGGGTTGTAAATTCCCTCTCTACTTAGCCGAACTCGATCAAAAGAAGATCCTTGCCGCCCGGCAAACCAGCTTTCAAGTCGATCCCTTGCCGCAATTCCCTGGTTCCAGTCGCGACATCGCGATGGAGCTTCCTCTCAACACCTCCAATGCCGAGATCGAGAGGGCCTTGGCCAAGCACCGCGACCCTCTCCTCGTTTCAGCCATCTGTTTTGACGAATTCACCGATCCCAGTGGAGAGAAAATGGCGGCCGACAAGCGCTCGATCGCCTACTCCTTCGGATACCGATCAGAAAAGGGAACAATGAAACAAGAGGAGATCGATGCAGCCCACGAGCGACTTCAGGCCCACCTGAAGAAGTCGTTGCCAGTCACCTTCCGGTAGCCGGCAGACCGAAACTCCCGGTGATGACGGCGAGAGCGCGGGCACGCGCACTCGGCGGGGCCACGATACGCCCCCCCCGCTTAGCCGCCGTAGCGGTAGTGACCCTTGATAGTGTAATCAAAGAGCTTTTTCTCCCACTCCGGGCCGTTCCCGATGTTGTGGACCACCCACCTTTCCGTCTTCTTGGCACCTGGACCCGGAACCACAATACCGATGTGCTTGTTGCCATCCAGAAGCTGCCAAACCACGATATCGCCAAAGCTGTAGTCCTCCTCGTCTTGGGAAATTGCCAGAGCCTGACCTTTACGGGAGAAAAAGCGCTGTAAGTTCTGCACTCGCCGGTGATCAATGTTGGTATCTGGCTCCTTGGCTCCAAAAATCTGGGGGTAGGAGTAAAAGTTTTCCCTGATGTCCGCATGGACGTCCACCTGAAGGTCAATCCCAACCTCACGATAGGCACGCACAATGACGTCCTCGGCCTTGCCACGATCAGAAGCAATATCACCACCCGGGAAATCGATCTGGTAGTAGACATTGTCGAAGTTGACCTCGCTCTGGGTCCGCTCCAAGGCCGCAGCGGCCAAGCGCGAACCAAAATCACCATCGGAGATCAGGGAACTCATGGCCTCCCGGACATTGGCCGGTGAAGTAAGGTCGGTCTGCGCCCGCAGAAAAGGAATGAGTGGATGAACAAAGAACCCTCCCAAGCCGAGCGCAAAGGCAACCATCAGCCAGCCCCCCAAGGAACTTCGACGCTTCTTTTTTATCGGCGCTGCCCCGATGTATTCAATCGGCCTCATCTCAATCTGCTTTTCCTTGTAAATTTTCAGACTTTCCTGCAATTGACGAGCGAAAATCTGCCTCAACGCAGATATTCGAGATCTTTTTTTTCGAGCTGTGAGCAAGATGTTAAAAACTCTGATTTTCAGGGACATACGGGCGCCGAGTGAGATTGATTTTAAAAAGTTTGGCACTCCGGTTCCGACAGATTGGTATGGTCGTTCGATCGAGTCTCCTCCCTGCTTCCTGTTCTGGCTTGATGATCACTCGCTTCATTTTCTGGTGAGACGGGAAGGGGGACCGGCCAGCCCTCACCCGGACGGCAGTCCCGGCAAATTTCAGCCGGAGCTCTGGAAATACGACGTGGCCGAGTTCTTTCTGGGGTCGCGGAACGACTCGAACTACCTTGAGTTCAACCTTTCTCCGAACGGAGCTTGGTGGTCTTGCCTTTTTGAGGAACGCCACGTTCCCGCTCCGGGACATCCGTTCGCAATTCCTCAAGTCCGCGCCGAAGGAAAAATGACCGCTTCCTTCTGGGAAGCTCGGGCCAGCCTGCCGCGCCCGTGGCTCGAGGAGAGGTTTCCGATTGGAGGTCCAATCACCCTCAATACCACCTTTATCTTGGGGACTCCCAAGCGATTCTTTGCGAGCGCGGCCGATCTGGGTGACGGAGACCCTGATTTTCATCGCCCCGGTCGATTTCCCGGGGTGAAACTGATCTCTCCGGCGTGACTTTGCCACAGACTCCCGATAGCCTCCACCCATGCCGGTTCCGCCCGCAGCCCCAGCAGCTACCAACGCCACGCGCGTTGATTTCATCGAGAAACGTGTTCTCGTCACTTCTCCGGCTACTATTCCGGAAACGGTTTTCAGTCTGCCGGCCATCCGGTCCCTTCGTCCCTTGATCCGACCGGGCAATCTCGTGGTCGCCGCCAATCAGGAGACCGCTCCCGTCTGGCGCAGACTCGAAACCATCGACAAAGTCATTGAATATCAAAGCTCTGATTCCGTTCGGCGACTTGCCCGAGTTCTGCTTGAGCAAGGGAAAGCGTTCGATCTGGCGATTGTTTGGGAGGATTCCGCAATTGGCCGGGCCCTGGCGAAAGCCGGCATCTCTCGGAGACTGGGCCCGTCCGACTGTGATCTCGACAAGTGGCTCACCGACCCGATTAACCTGCAATCGGCCCCGGGTCCGATCGCCCACCGAGTGCAGCATTACCTTCGATTCGTGGAAATGCTGGGTGCCCAACCCTACCAACCGGGCTATTTCCGACCACCTCAGCGTCCAAAAGCTACCAGTCCCGATCGGGTGGCCCTGGTGCCAGGGTCGGACTTCGGGTCTTCCGCCGAGTGGCCGCTCGAGCGCTTTCACGAGGTCGCCCACAAGCTGGCCGAGCACCACCAACTGGCGATTCTCCCCTCGCCTGGCCGCCCCGGACCGGCCGCCAAACTGGCCCGACTGCTCGATCTCCGGGTAACCGAGGTCGGAACCGATAGCATCCTTGAGTTCCTCGCGGGCTGCCGTGCCCTCGTCGGTAATGACGGCACCCTTCCCCACCTTGCCTCCCTCGTTGGCACCCCATCGGTCGTTCTCTTCGGGCCCAACCACGTCGATTGGCATCGACCACTTGGCAAAGCCCACCGAGTGCTCCACGAACACGTGGCTTGCAGTGGTTGCCTGCTCAACAAATGTCCGCTTGATCACCGCTGCATGCGAGAACTGCCGATAGAGAGGGTCCTGAGGGCCTTTCATGAACTTCCCAGACGCAAGAAGTGACCCCTCTCCGAGCTGAGTGCGTCGGCAATCACTCGACCATGACATACCGCAGGAGGAGACTCTGCACCGTGCCATAAAAATCGCTGCGATAAAAGGCCGCCCGCGCCGCGTCATTCTCGATTTCATCAGGGGCGAAATTGCCACACTCTCCGAAACGGTATCGGGCTTCCAGTTCAAGGCGCGCCTGATTGAGCGCCCCATACCAAGCTTCCGCCATTTCCTTGTCGATATGCAGGGCTTGCCCTTCCCCCTTGGCCTTGATCACCGCCGTGACCACCTCGAGCCTCTGCCGAGAAAATTCCTCCTCCAGTTCCGGAACGATCATTTCCTCCCACAACGACTCCTCATCCATCAATCCAGCCAGCCGCTTCGACAAATCGCCGTCGCCATCCTTCGCGATCTCGAGGAGAACCACCCAGTCCTGGTCTTCTTCCGGGACCAGCTTGAGCCCTCCCGCCACGGTCGGTCCAATCGTCATTCCGCCCTTTCCAGTTTAGCGTGCAACTGTGCTCCGTGAAGCTGGTTGACGTACATTTCTCCGTGCTCACGAGCACCAGACCAAACCACCGCGCGACCGCGCTGATGAACCGCCATCATCAATTCATCGGCCTTTTCGCGAGAAAATCCAAAGATTCGCGCCAGCACGCGGCTGACATACTCCATGAGATTTACAGGATCATCCAGCACCACCACCTGCCAAGGTCTGTCGGTCTTCGCCAACGGCTTTTCCCTGCTCTTCCGGACTGGAGCCTCTGTCGGAGTTCCTCCCATTGCTTAACTCAACTCACTTCGGCCACCTTTGCGGGGGCGTCGATCCAGCGCCCGTGCTCCCGGATGAGATCCTGAAGCCGTTCCACCGCCTCGCCCTCCGGGATATTGAATTTCACCGCCTTCTTTCCAACATACAAATTGATTTTTCCCGGTGCGCCCCCGACGTATCCAAAATCGGCATCCGCCATCTCGCCAGGCCCATTGACAATGCATCCCATGACCGCAATGCGCACTCCTTTGAGATGCCCGGTGGCTTCGCGGATCCGCTGGGTCGTTTCCTGGAGATTGAACAAGGTTCGACCGCAACTCGGGCAGGCCACGTAATCGGTCTTGAAGATCCGAGCCCCGGCTGCCTGGAGAATGTTGTAGGAAAGCCGGAGGGACTGCCCCGGAGCATCCTCCCCCTGAACCAAGACTGCATCACCGATCCCGTCACAGATCAGCGAACCGAGATTCATCGCCGCCCGGAGAAGGGTGGTCAGAAAATCCGTCCCCGCTCCGTTGGGAGGCGATAGGGTGTCTTTAAGCAAAATGGCATGCCGCGCATCAGCCTTGGCCGCGAGCAGACGAAAAGCTGAAATCACCGGTAGCTCGAGCCCGTTTGCAACCGTCAGGAGCCTCGGAACCCCTGAACGATTGACCTCCGAGATGGCCTCATCGTCTCGGGGGTCCAGCGCCACGAGATCCAGGTCATCATCCACCAATTCAGGTTGGTAATCGCCCATCGCTTCGAGCTTGTGGGCGATGGCCTCAAACTTGCGACGTGAGGTCACCACCCGCGGCAATTCGAGGCCACCGAAGGCCACCCCATTGACCTCCTGCACTTCAGTCCGACGTCTCTCGTATTCGAAAGGATTCCAGTTTTCACGCACCCCGTTGGCAATCCCGCCAGTTGGAATGGCCTCGACCAGAGCCCGTGCCACCGGCACCTCGTGCACCGCATCCTCGGTCAGACTTACCCGGACGGTGTCGCCGATTCCGTCGGCCAAGAGACTCCCGATTCCAATGGCACTCTTGATGCGCCCGTCCTCACCGTCACCAGCCTCGGTCACCCCGAGATGCAGCGGGTAGTTCCAGTCGGCTCCCTCGGCCTCAAGCCGGGCCACGAGGAGACGGTAAGCCTCGATCATAACCTTGGGATTGGAGGCCTTCATGGAAAAAACAAAGTTGTGATAGTCCTCCTCGCGCGCGATGCGGGCAAACTCAAGGGCACTCTCCACCATCCCGAGAGGAGTATCGCCATACCGGTTCATGATGCGATCCGAGAGCGAACCATGATTGGTGCCGATGCGCATGGCACGTCCTAAGTCTTTGCACAACCGGACCAGCGGGGCGAATTTTTCACGGATGCGAAGAAGCTCTTCTTCATACTGATCGTCGCTGTATTCGCGGACCTCGAACTTCTTCTTGTCGGCGTAATTTCCCGGATTAACGCGGATTTTCTCGACCCATTTGGCGGCCTCGAAAGCGGCATCCGGCTTGAAATGAATATCGGCCACGAGCGGAACCCGGCATCCTGCCACCCGGACGCCATCCCTGATGTTTTCGAGGTTCTCAGCATATTTCTTGGTCTGGGCGGTGATGCGGACGATCTGACATCCCGCCGCCGCCAGTTGCAGGACTTCCTTGACGCAGGCTTGGGTATCACGGGTGTCCGACGTGATCATGGATTGCACCACGATAGGATGCCCCCCCCCATCTTGACTTCCCCGACTGTCACCTCACGCGTTTCACGGCGGGAGTAATAGAAGAGATCCTTGCAGTAATGAAGTTCTGAAGCGGTGGCCATCTGTCGATATCCTTACGGCAAAAGAAGCACACTCGCAACGCCCGCCTTTGACGAATGACAGAGAGGAACCGGGTCCCTTAAAACAGCCCGGCAAGCTGCCCGGCCTCCATTTTGCTCAAGAGGAAGTATGCGTGGGCATCGTCGGCCCACCGAGTCATGGCCCAGCCGGGATTTTTGGGACAATTGATGCAACGAATGACGGCACTCTCCAGCCCGCTCATCGCACTCCCCTTGAGTGCCTCCCGTTCCACCACGACCAAATGGACCCGACGGCCGTCCTTGAGGTAGGAAACCAGAGACCCTCTCCATTTTTCCTCCCCGACTTCCAGCCTCATGCACCCGATCCCCCGGACGCCTTCAAGACCTCTCGGAAGTTTTCCCGGGATCGGTAGATCGCGGTCGGCCAGCCACTGGTTGAGAAACGCCTGACGGTCATTCTGCATATCCAACGAGAGCAAGGGATCCTCCAACAAGGCAATCGCCGACTCCTGGAGTGCCCCTGGAGTTTCTCCAATGAGCGCCTTGCCTCCCGCTCCGGCAAAGAAGACTCCGACCCCGATGACCAAGGCAATCACTGCCGCCACCGAGGTCGTCCAGACGGCGACCCGAAGCAAAAGCCCCCGGGACCGCGCGGGCGTCTCAAGGCGCGAACCCTCGATCTCCATCGCCGCCAGAACCTCGTCCCGTAATCCTTCGGGCGGCGTCAGGCTGGCGAGAGCGCTCACCAAAATGGCATCAAATTCGGCCGGCCGGTCCTGCCCTCCTTCCAACACTTCAAAAATAGCCTCACGAAGGTCTTCGGGAATCCCAATAGCCATCAACATGGCTGCAAAAGCAGCATCCTGCGACCGCTCGTTGGCCAACCATTCACCCAATTCCCGGTCCCGGGCCGCCAGCCCAAGCGCCTCCGCAAAGGCGGGCTCGTCGGCGTCATCACCATCCGGACGGAAACTTCCCAAGATGAATTTTGCTCGTTCCTTATCCATTGTTTTTTCGATTCTTCACCGGCTTGAATTCGACGATGCGTTGCTCACCTTCGAGTGCTCTGGCATTCATCTTCCGTCGCAGCTGATCTTTGCCCCGCGAGATCCGTGACATCACAGTGCCTATCGGCACGTCGAGGATCTCGGCAATCTCTTTGTAAGAGTGCTGCTGAAGGTAGAAGAGGGTCAACGGTGCCCGAAAAGTCTCGTCCAAACAAGTGAGCAGAACCACCGCCCGACGGGCGTCGAGTTTCCGGCCCGAGTCCTGTTCATGGGAGGGCAGTTCATGCTCAACCTCGGAGATCTCAGTCTCGGGATATCGCCGGGCACGCCGGGCTGACCCGAGGTACTCGCGATACAGGGTGGTAAACAACCAAGTCTTGGCTTTGCTCCGCTCTTCAAGCTGATGCCCCTTCTGGGCCCAAATGACAAAGGTTTGCTGGACCAAGTCCGCCGCCCGATCAGGATCACGGGCGAGCGAGAAACCGAAGCGATAGAGTGCCTGGTAATGCTGATTCACCAACTCTTCGAACTCGTCCATCTGACCGACTTTCCGACAATGAGAGATTTCTGTCCCGCATTTATTCCGATCATTTCTCTGCTTTCTTTTTCACGGCCCCACCACCAACCTGTCGGGGTCATGAAATATCTGCTCGCTCCCATCCTCGGTCTCGTTCTGGCTCTCCCATGCCCCGCAACACTCCGCCTGGAGCAAGGCGCAGCCTCGCTGAAGGTGTATCGTGGCGACGTGCTCGTCACGGAATATCGTACCGACAACTTCGTGCCCTACCTCTATCCGCTCGTCGCGCCCTCGGGCCAATCCCTGACACGCCATTTCCCGATGAAGAAAGGAGTGGCCAACGAACAACCCGATCACCCGCACCATCGTTCCTTTTGGTTTTGCCACGGAGACGTCAATGGATACGACTTCTGGCACTCCAAGGACCCAAAAACCAAGATGGCCCACCAGTCCTTCGAGGCTGTCGGTGAGGACACCTTCACTGTCCGCCTCGCTTGGCAGCACGATGACACCACGCTGCTCGACGAAAAGCGAACCTACCAATTCTCTCAGCCCACTCCCGAATCGCTCCTGGTCGAGATCTTCTCCACCCTGACGGCTAAGACCGACGTCACTTTCGGCGACACCAAGGAAGGCTCGTTTGCCCTTCGGGTCTGCCCCACATTGCGCCACGAAGGCAAGGTCGCCAAAGGAACCATCCTTAATTCCGAAAAACAGACCAACGGCGGTGCCTGGGGCAAACGCGCCCGCTGGGTTTCCTACCAAGGACCCGACCCCGTCGGCAATCCCTCGGCCGTGACCATGATGGATCATCCGTCGAATCACAACCACCCGACCTACTGGCACGCCCGCACCTACGGGCTACTCGCCGCCAACCCCTTCGGGGAAAAAAGTTTCACCAAAAAAGGCAACGGGGCCTACACCCTGAAGAAGGAGAAAACAATGACCCAGAAATACGCCCTTCTTCTCACCTCGGGAAAGATCACATCAGAAGAAATCGAGAAAGTCTATGAAGGCTTCGCCAAACCATAAGTCGCCCGACCCCGTCGGCCGCCCCCGCCAGACCCACCGGTGATGCCCGCATCCTCCCCCCCGCCCGAGCTTCCTCCCCGAAAACGACGACGCTGGCGCAGGCGTCTTCTTATTCTGCCCCTCGTCTTCACGGCCATTCTCGTTTGGGCCAACGGTCCGGGACTTCGCTGGATCCTCGACCTGGTCATCCGTCAACAACTCGCAGCCCAACAACTCACCGGAACCTTTGAAGTCAAGGGAACCGCGCTCTCCGGAGTGTCACTCCATGGCGTTGCCCTCTCAGGCTCCGGCATCATCCAACGCGCCGAATCCGACCTGATCGCCATCGATTGGTCTCTCCCCTCTCTCTTCAAAAAGGAAATCGAGTCACTCACTCTGACTCGCCTTCGCCTTACCATCGCTTCCGGCACCACCCCACCCCCTAAAGCCGCTGACCCGGTACCCGATCCCGATGGGAGGTCGCTTGCCGAGATCCTCGAGCTCGTTCGTGGCATCCTTCACAACGCCGAGATTTCCCTAACCGATCTCCGGCTTGACCTCGACGGAGTCGCTCCGCTCACGCTGGCCTCCCTGACCCATCAGGCAGGTGAAGACAACTACTTCATCCGGGATTTTAAAACGCGGGACCACCTTGACCAGCCGATCCACAACCCAGCCACTACTGTCACCTGGAACGAAGAAGGATTCCGAGCCGACCTCATCACAGTGCGACCCGGCTTGACCCTCACCGATCTTCTCTTGACCCCCTCTGACCGGGCTTCGGCCGTGGTCGACCTCTCGGGATTTCAATTCACTCTCGCCTCAGACCTCAAGACTTCTCATCAGATCACGCTGCGCTCCCCAGGGCTTCCCATCACCGCCCTGACCGAACTGGCCAATCCAGGTCTGCCGGTGGAAGGCTTTCTTGAGACTTTCACTATCGATAGCTCACGCGGCCTCGTTGATCTCCAAGTCACTGACCTGAAATGGAAGGAACATCACCTCAAAAAGGCCTCGCTTCGCGCCCAAACACCCGACCTCCTCTCACCCTTCGACCAACCGGTTGAACTCGCCTTGACCCTCGACCAACTTTTCGTCCTGAACGGCACCCTTGTCCCAAATCGAACTCCCCTGGATTCCAGTGCCAACCTGACCTTCACCGTCAACTGGCCAGAGGTCCCTTCTGTGAAAGGAGAAATGGCCTTCGATTCCCGGGAAGTGCGCCTCCTTGCCGAGGGCCTTGAAACCTTGCGCCTGACCGGACGCTATCAGGTCGATTCGCAAACCTACCAAGCCGAAGCCTTCGCACGCATCAAAGAGTCCTCGACTATCACCGCACCCCTATCCGGCCCAATGAACTTCAGCGCGCAGGCCAAGGGCGATCTCAACTCCGGCACCCACACCGGTTCGTTCGACCTCACTGAACTCAAGCTCCGGCAACCGGAGTTTCCGGAAGCGAGCACCAGTGCCACGGTGAGCTGGAACTGGCCGAAACGGGCCTCGATTGAAAATCTGGTCCTGACCTCACCCGAAGGCCTGGTGAAGACCAGCCTCGATTGGCAAGACGACACTCTGACCATTCCCCGGTTCGAATTGAGCAAAGACGAGCAAAGCCTGCTCGCCCTGACCGCCTCCCTGCCGGCTCCGCTCGATTTCAAGTCGATCGAAGACCTCCTCAACTCGGAACGCCCGGCCTCGCTCCAGATCACCTCAATCCCGCTTTCCTTCAAAACCATCGCAACCCTTGTTCCTTTGCCTGAAGGACTAGCTGGAATTTTCCAAGCTGACTTGACCTTGGGAGGATCCCTCGCCCGCCCGACTCTCGATGGCTTTGCTACCCTCGACGACTTCCGTCTCGAAACCGCCGAAGGGCTCCCGCCGGTCGATCTTGATCTCGAGCTCAAGACCGACCACGACCTTCTCTCACTGACCGCCGAGGCCCGCGAACCCGCAGGCCCACTTTTCGAAGTAAGCGGCAGCCTTCCTTTCCGCCCCCGGGCTTGGCTCGACGGCATGGCCGACCCTACTCAGACCAAGATATCCCTGACCGCCAAAACCCCGGAAATCGATTTGAAACGCTTCCAGTTCCTCGTCCCCGCGATCACTCAAGTCGACGGGACGGCTTCCCTTGATCTCGTGGTCTCAGGCACTCTGGCCAATCCCGACCTCAAAGGCTCGGCCCGGGCAGATCTCAAACGGATGCGTTTGGAAGACTCACCCATCTCCAACTTCCGCAACTCCAGCCTCAGGGCCAAGTTCATCGAGAACCGCATCATCGTCGAGCCCTCCACGATCAATGCCTCAGGAGGCACCGCCAGCGTGAGCGGGTCGATCAACCTCGCCCCGGCCGAGCCGGTATTCGATCTTGATATTATCGGAAAGCACCTTCCCCTCTACCGCAACCCTGAGTTTTCCTTCCGCGGGCACCCCAAGCTCAAGCTCACCGGGACCCTCGCCAAAGCCACCATCTCCGGGACCCTCGAAATTGCCGAAAGCCTGATCTACAAAGATGTGGAAATCCTGCCCTTCGGCGTCTCCCGCACGAGCGAAATTCCCCAACCCAACCTCCCCACCTTTGTGCCGCAGGAGGTCGGGACACGCGAATCCCGAACGATGAGCGATTCCGGTCCGATGAACTGGGACCTCGACCTCCAGATCTCCATACTCGACCCAGTTCTCATCCGGGGCAACCTCGCCAAGGGACAGATCACCGGCACCATCAAGGTCGGGGGCACCCTCGGCAATCCCACCACTTCGGGCACCTTGACCACCCAGGACCTCGTTGCCGACCTCCCATTCAGTGAGCTCGCGGTCCAAACCGGTGTCATCACCCTGCGCCCCGAGTCCTTGACCAATCCCTTGATCAACCTCCGAGGCAGCTCCAAGGTCGGCCAATACACCATTCAGATCTACCTTTCCGGTCCGGTGCAGGATCCCAAGCTCATCCTCACCTCGGACCCGCCCATGCCGGAGAGTGAAATCATGCTCCTTCTCGCCACGGGTTCGGCCTCCGACCAACTGGCCAACCAACAACTGGCCTCCCAAAAAGCCTTACAATATCTCTTCGAGGGGCTCCGACGACGGAACCGGGACAAGGACAAATCGTTCCTCCAGCGCCTGATCAAGAACTCCAACCAAATCAAGCTTTCCCTCGGAGACACCAACCGCTTCTCAGGGCGCCGCTTCTCTTCGGCAACCCTCGAAATCGCGGATCAATGGGACTTCACCACTCAAATCGACGACCAGGGTCAGACCCGCGCCCTCGTCATCTTTTCCGTCAGAATCAGATAACCCGTGCGCCTCCTCACCGTTCTTTTTCTCCTGCAGGGATGCTTCGTTCAGGCTGCCAACCTGACCTATGAAGGCCTGTTCTCCTTCACCCGAAGGGATCTCGAAGAATCGATCGCTGGGCGACTGGACTACATCCGCAAACGCGAAGCCACTGTTTACCGCGCCGACGATGCCGCTTACCTGATCGAAGCCTACCTCCGTTCCCACGGTCTTCCCGACGCGACCGTGACCGGCGTTGTGGTCTCGCCAAAAGAGATTCGCCTCACCATCGACGAAGGGCTGGCCCAATTCGTGGGTCCCCTCACCGTCATCGGTTCACTTAAGGTCGAGGAGATTCAAAACCAGTTCCGCGCTTCCTTTCCAGAATCCGGTAAAAAACGCGCTTTTCAGCCTGCAGGAGTAGAGAGCGGACTAGCACGCGTCCGAGATCTCATGCATGCCGATGGCTATTGGGAAGCCTCGGTCACTTCAGTGCAGGGACAACGAAACGCCCAGAACGAAACCCCTTTCACCCTGAAGGTCACCCTAGGTTCCCTCTTCACTCTCGCCCCGCCCAGCCTCAAGTCTCCCGTCCCACCGTCGGCCGCCTTGCAAGACAAACTGCAACGCGTCACCGGCAAACACGCTACCGCCGAAAACATCAACTCAGTACGCAACACCATCTTTGAGAGCTACCGTCGGCGCGGCTACCGCGAAATCTCGGTTGCGATGAGCCGCGAGTTCACCAACAACCGACTTCGCCTTTTCTTCACCCTGATTCCCGGCAAAAAATTCACCGTCCGTTCGCTCACCAGCGAAGGAATGGTCAAGACCCAAAAAAACCGTGTCACAAACCGCTTCACCGGGACAATCGGACAAAATTACGACGAAAATTTTCTCAATGAGAAAATCAAAAAACTTCTCGCGTCCGGAGCCTTCGAGAGCATTCGTCTCGAGTCTCTCCAAGGACCCAACAATACCATTGATGTCACCCTTCACCTCAAGGAAGCAAAGGCCCGAGGGTATTCCTTCGCCCTCGGATACGGCTCGATTGAAGGCTATGTCCTCGGAGCACGCTACTACGACCGCAATCTCGGGGGGCGCCTCTGGAACCTCTCGGCAGGCTTGGAACTGACCGGCCTCGGCTGGCTCGGTGAAGCCAGCCTCTCCAATCCCTTCTTTCTTAACCGAGAACTCAATCTGGCCAACCGAGCTTTCCTCATCTCGCGCGATTTTGACCACTATCGTAAGTTGCAAAGCGGAATCGGCACGGAGCTTTCGTGGAAGAAAGGAAAACACTATCTGGCAGCCCTCGGCCTCGAAATCTCACACACCTCCGTCAGCAGTCCCCTGCCCGATGACCTCATCGGACCCGACGACTATCTCGTCAACCGGCTCACTTTCCGGCAACTCTACGACCGCCGCAACGACCCCGCCCTTCCTTCCGACGGCTGGTTCGCACGCCTTGAAAACGCGCTTGGCTTTGCCACCGGCGACGGGGGCATCGGCTTCTTCGAGACGCGTGCTCAGGTGAGTTACTATCAGACTCTGGGCGAAAAAAACGGGCTCTCCTTGGGCCTGCGTGGAGGGGTCATCCTGCCCTCCGCACAAGATGAGGATTTGCCCATCGACCTTCGCCGCTTCCTCGGAGGTGCCAATACCATCCGCTCCTTTCCCGAACTCGAGATGGGCCCGACCTTCGAAGGTCGGGCCCTCGGCGGAACCTCTTGGTGGATCGCCAACGCCGAATTCTCCCGCGCGCTCGCCGGACCGGTCAAAGGGCTCATTTTCCTCGATGCCGCCAACCTCGATTCTGAAACCGACCTCGCAGCCGGACTCGGTGTCCGCATCGAACTGCCCGTGGGGCCCCTCCGCTTGGAATATGGACGATCCCTCAGCCGCGACCCCGGAGAACCATCCGGGGCCTTCCACTTCGCCATCGGGACCACTTTCTGAGAAAGAAAAAAGACGGGGCCCAGTTCGGGACCCCGTCCTGAAAATCAGCCGGTGAAGAAGGCCTAGACGCAGCTATCGACGGCGACGCAGGGCAAGTCCTCCGAGGCCCATCAGGGCGAAGACCGCACCAGACGGCTCGGGAACCACCGCGGAACCGGAAACAACGAGATCATCAACATGAACAAGCTGGGGAGCCGGTGCCCCGAAACTCTGCACCGCATAAACCACTCGAGCGGTGTCTGCTCCAGCCGGAACGATTTCGGTGAGAGAGAATGGCTCGTAGGTCAACCCGATCGTGGGGGTAAGGTTGCCGGTCCGACTGATCTCGCTATTGCCAATCGAGTCACGAAACTCGATTCGAATCTCGGTCCCTCCGGCCGCCCCGCTTTGCAGGGAATGCCAACCTGACCAGGTCATACTCTCTCCGGCAATCACCGGAACATCCTGGAAGATTCCGGCAAAACCATTAGCAGCACCGAGTTCCAATCGAAGACTCTGGGATCCAGTTCGGGACGCAGCTCCCGAAACCGAAAATCCATTGAGCCCACCATTTGTGAAGGGGTTCCACTTCCCCACTCCGTTACCATCATCCACCAGACCGTCAATCCCCTCAAATCCCGCATCTGCAAGAGTGAAAGACATTGCCGGGGTGGTGGTGAGTGCTCCAAGGAGCACCAAGTTTCTTGTTGTTTTCATTTTCATGAGTCGCTGAATGTTTGCTAGGGGTCTTGAAATCTCCGTTCTCTTGCTCGAAAGACAGGACGGAAACTTGATCTTACTTTCCCTCTGTGGCCCCGGTGACCCGCAACTGCACAAAAACGCGCTGCGGGGTATCTCTCCCAATACTCGTGACCCTGATCGCCTTGGTCAGCCCAGTGGTCGGGATCCCCGGGCTGGTGTCGAAGGCAAAGGCTGTCCCATCGGGCGCAGCCTCCCCGTCCTCGTAGAAATGAACAAGGTCGGTCGACCAGAGATAACGCCCCACGGAAGCCTCCGGAACTGCTCCAAGATTAATCGGGTGAGAGAAGAGAAAATCGCCCGATTCGGTCAGGCGACGATCCAAGAGAGCTAGACCGCGGGACGGCACTGACGGATCGGTTCCCAAGAAATTCTCCATGCCATTTGGCTGACCATCGCCGTCGGGATCGTCGTTGTATCCGGTCAAATCACCCACTCCCGGGAATGCGGAAATCCAGCGTTCAAATCCATTGGCCAGGGCTCCCGGAGTCACCACATTGTCGAATCCCACCACGGAGCCAGCCCCCCAGAGCGGAGTGATCTTCAGACCATCGACATTGCCTGGAATGAAAACATCAAAGGTGTAGGTCTCCCAGCTTCGCCCATCCCCGATAACCGCCGGGAAGAGGTCGCCGGTATCACCCGCCGACAGCTCGCCCTCGAAAAACTCAACCTTGAGCCCTCCGATGCTAGACCCCGAAAAGATCTTCATGTCGAGCTGGAACGGATAAACCCCTTCCTCATCGATCCCGAAACGACTCGCCGGAATGATCGAAGAGTTATTGGAGACCACCACTCCGTAGGTCCCCGGATCACCATTGTTGCTCATCTCGAGATATCCCCCTGGGCTACCACCCGACGCCGGATAGCGATAGGTAGTTCCCACCTGAAACTCCGCCCAGTAAGCCCCGCCCTGCTCGAAATTTGCGTTCAGAACCGGCGAACCCGGCAAGGGTCGGGAATCAAAACCGATGTTGTCAAAACCCACGCTCGAACCAGGTCCCCAAAGTGGAACGATCTTGATTCCGTTCACGCCGGGAGGGATGGTGACCTCAAACTCATAGCTTTCCCAAGTCGAACCGTCGCCAATGATTTGCGGGTAAAGATCCCCGGTGTCGCCAGCTGCTCCGGGACCGTTGTAGAACTCAACCTTCAATCCGCCAATACGGTCTCCCGAAAGCAGACGCATGTCCTGCCGGAACCGATATGTCCGGCCCGCCTCCAATCCCAGGCCCACCAACGGAATGGGAGCGCCCCCATTTGAGACCAGGACCCCAAACCCGGCTCCGCGGTTGGTCATGACGACAAACCGACCCGGATTTCCGCCAGCTGCGGACTCCGTAAACTGGGTGTCGGGTTCACCAGCTACGCTCCAATCCTGGAAACCAGCCTCAAAATCCCGGTTGGGAATCTCGGAGATGGGAGGAACCACCAGCGGGGTTGAATCATAGAAGAAGTTGTCATAGCCAACGATAGAGCCAGCACCCCACAAACCCACGACTTTGATCGCAGTGGCGGAAGGCGGGATGGTGACCTCAAATTCATAGGTTTCCCATGTCGCCCCACTCCCGATCAAGGGAGGGAAGAGGTCACCGGTGCTCCCGGCAGCCACCGCCCCACTGAAAAAATCCACCTTGAGCCCTCCAATTCGAGAACCACTGATCAACCGCATATCGAGGCCGAAACGATAAGTCTCGCCCGCGTTCAGTCCCAGTTGGCTGAGCTGCAGGGCTGTTCCTCCATTGCTCACTAACACCCCGAAACCACCATCGTTGGCAGAATGATCAATCACCGCATGCCCCCCGGAGTTTCCGCCGCTTTCCGGAAACTCAAAACCAAAGGTTCCACCACCACTGGTCTGCTCCCATAACGACCCGTCAGGTGCGCTGAAATCAGCATCGGGGATCCGATCCGGCACTACCACCGGCGTGGTCTCGACCCGGATGTTGTCGTAGGCCACGCGTGAGTTCGGCCCCCAAAGTGGAACCACCTTGATCCCGTCCACTCCGTTGGGAATAGCCACCTCAAAATCATAGGTCTCCCAGCTCAAACCATCACCGATCACGGCAGGAAAAAGATCACCCGTCGATCCCGCCGCATTGCCCTGGTTGAAAAAGTCAATCTTGAAGCCCCCGAGGTTGCTCCCCACCAAAATCTGCATGTCCATCCGGAAAGAATACACCTCGCCTGCCACCAGCCCCAGATCACCCAAGAGAAGCGGCTGATTGAAATTGGAAACCCAAATCCCATACCCCCCGTCGTTCTCCATCACGCCGTAACCACCAGGATTCCCACCACTCAGCGGATACTCGTAGATCGTGGTCCCCCCCCCAAAAATCTCCTCCCAATTTCCCCGACCTTGCTCAAAGTCGCCACTTGGAATCGGCACCTCTGCTCCCGTCGCCAAGGAGCCATGGAAAACAAAGAGAGCGGCCCAAGAGAAGTTATGGAATATTCGATGCATGACGTTGCTGGACTGGATGAACTTGGCTAATAGTTGCATTAAGTTGCACTATTTCAAGTAAGAAAAAGAGCCAAATTCGAACACCACGAGATGGTCAAAGCCTCTCGGGAAGCCACCTGAATAGTCGATTTTTGCTGGATTTCTAGGCACCCAGCCAGCATTTTTAGTGTTCATAAAAACAGAGCTCCATGTCAATCTCTTCCCTCGCTGGATGACCCTTTCAAAATACCGTTCATCTCATCTTTGTCGCCAGCCACAAACGGGCTTGCTTCCGCTCCTCGCTTTCCCGGTGCATCCAAAGATCGGTGTGTGAGTGGATGACCCCGCCTTCGGGGATCTCGAAAATTTCCCCAACCTTGGGCTGCAACTCGGTCAGGACGGCGATCTCCGGCCTTCCCCGCAAAAAACCGCTACCAATCCCGCAGGCCAGGACTGGCCGCCCCTTTAGCCGAGCCAGACGCCGCATCGCCGATTCCCGATCGCTTTCCGGGTAATCCCACCGCCGCTCTCCATCGAAGTGATCATGGGTGATGACCCCTCGCCAGAGAGCTGCGATTTCATCGTTGGCCAAGCCGATATAGCTAGTGGCAATCGCACCCCGCGAAAAACCACAGATGAACACTCGCTCGGGATCACCA
>JALQTQ010000310.1 GCA_023263995.1 Akkermansiaceae bacterium
CGTGAGCTCAAGGTGCAGGCTTTGGAGTGAGAATCGTGGCGTAAAGCTCGTTTCGAATAATGCTACCCAGCGGAAGACCGCCATTTGCGGGGTGGAATCCGCGCTTCATTTGCCAGACAATTTGCAAAAATGATCGTGGAGGGGAATGAGGGTGCCCGCTCAAAAATGATTCTTGGTTTTCGGGCCCTTTTGGTTCGGGTCACCTTGCTCGGTTTGGCCCCGGTGGTTGGTCAAGCGAGGATTTCTTTCAAGAGGTGCCCGTGGACATCGGTCAGGCGCATGTCTCTTGAGGAGAAGCGGAAGGTGCTTTTGGTGTGATCGAGCCCGAGGAGGTGGAGCATGGTGGCGTGGAGGTCGTGGATCTCGACCTTGTTCTCGATCGCCTTGTATCCCCAGTCGTCGGTGCGGCCGTAGGAAAGCCCCGGCTTGATGCCGCCGCCGGCCATCCAGGTCGTGAAGCCGAACGGGTTGTGGTCGCGACCATTGCCACCTTGGGCAAAGGGAGTGCGGCCAAATTCGCCCGTCCAGATCACGAGTGTTTCGTCGAGTAGTCCGAGTTTCTTGAGGTCACTGATGAGGGCGGCGATGGGTTGATCGACGGTCTTGCAGTTCTTGTTGTGTCCGTCGATGAGATTGTTGTGCTGATCCCAGCGATCGCCATTTCCCCCGGGGCAGGTGAGTTCGATGAAGCGGACGCCGCGCTCGACGAGGCGGCGGGCGAGGAGGCATTGGCGACCGAAGATCTTGGTCTGATTGAAGTCGGAATCGAGGCCATACATTTTCTTCACGGTGTCCGACTCACCGCCGAGGTCCATCAGCTCGGGAACGGCGGCCTGCATGCGGAAGGCGGTTTCATAGTTGAGAATGGCGGATTCGATTTGCTCCTCGCCGGCGAAACGTTCTTTGGCGGAGAGGTCGAGTTGGCGCATGAGGTCGAGTTTGCGGCGTTGCAATTCGAGGCTGGAGCCGGCTGGCTTGATGTTGGCCACCGGGGTGTCGCCTGGATTGAAGACCGAGCCTTGGTAGGCTGCGGGCAGGAAGCCGGAATTGAAGTTGTCGAGTCCCCCCGGGGGAATCAGTCCGCCATTGAGGACAACGAAGCCGGGGAGATTTTGGTTTTCGGTGCCCAGTCCATATCCCACCCAGGCACCCATGCTGGGTCGGCCCTGCAGGCCCGATCCGGTGTGGAGGAAGTAGTTTGCCGAGGTGTGCTCGGGGAACTTGGAGGTCATCGACTTGATGAAAGTGAGGTCGTCCGCCACGGTGGCGAGGTGGGGGAAAAGGTCGCTGATCCAAGCCCCGGATTCGCCGTGTTGTTTGAAGGTCCAGGGGGACTGCATGACCTTCCCGATGTTGTCGAATTGGGTTGGTTCAAGTTTGCCGATGGCCTGGCGTGGGTCTTGTCCGTTGAATTTCTTGAGCAGCGGTTTGTGGTCGAAGGTATCGACGTGGGACGGCCCGCCGTCCATGTAGAGGAAGATGACGTTCTTGGCCCGGGGCGCGTAGTGGGGTTGTTTCGGGGCGAGGGGGCTGTCGGGTTGGGTCACTTCTTGTGACCGGGCTTCCTCGGCGAAAAGGGCGGAGAGAGCGATCGCACCGAACCCGCAGGCGGATTGTTCGAGCATGGCGCGACGGGTGAGTGGGGCGGAGCGGAAATTTCGGCAGTGCATGATGGTGGGGAGCGGTGGGTTGGAGCGAAAAAGAAGGTCAGTTGAGGAAGATGAATTCCTTGGTGTTCCAGAGGGAGTGGGCGACGTCCTGCCAAGCGGTGCGGGGCTCGGGATGGGAAGAGACCCAAGCGAGGATGGTTTCCGCTTGTTCCGGTGAAGGGGGGCGGGCAAAGGCTTGGAGAAACATCGTTTCGATGCGTTCCCTCGCGTTCTTAATGGCGGCGGTGGCATCGCCCCAGCGTTTGGCTTCGGTCACCACAAAGGGGTCATTCATCAGCGTCAGGGCTTGGGCGGGCACATTCGAGACGGTGCGTCGTCCCACCGTGGCGAAGGGGCTCGGCATGTCAAAGGCCAGCATCATGGGGGAAAGGAAATTTCGACGAATGCTCAGGTAGATTGCCCGGCGCCCGGCACCATCGAGGGGTCCCGATTGTGGTCGCCCGCGGCCTTGCATGAAGCTGGTGAGATGGACGGGGACGGGAGGACCAAAGGACTTGGGATCGAGACGGCCTGAGATCGCAAGCATGGCATCGCGGATTGCTTCGGCTTCGAGACGGCGGACCGGGGCTTTGTGGAGGAGGATGTTTTCGGGATCCAGATCGGCAAGGAGATTGGGGCTGAGGTTGGGGTGGGGAGTGGCCGACTGACGATAGGTTTGCGAGAGGACGATACGGCGGATGAGGTTTTTCTGTGACCAAGAGCCTTCGATGAAGGCGGTGGCGAGGGTGTCGAGCAACTTGGGATGGGAAGGCGGGGTGCCCATGGGGCCGAAGTCATCGACCGTTGCCACGAGACCGCGCCCGAAGAGGTGGTGCCAGATGCGGTTGGCGGCCACGCGGGCGGTGAGCGGGTTGTCGGGCGAAACGACCTGGCGAGCGAGCTCAAGACGGCCAGAGGAATGGGCGGGCGGTGCCACCTTTTCGCCCCCCAGTGCGGTGAGAAGGCGTCGGGGCACCTCGTCGCCGAGATTTTTGTGGGAGCCGCGGATGTGGACGTGGTCGTTTTCAGGGGAGCCGTCGACCACCGAAAGGATGGTGGTCCCGGGGTCGGGGAGGGACTGGGAAAGCGTGACTGCTTCCCGGGAGAGGTCGGCAAGCATCCCGGCGACTTGATCGTGAAGCTCGTGGGCCCGCGGGTTGGGGGGAAGAATCTGCTCCAGATCGGGAAGGATTCCTGAGGTGGAGACGGCCTTGACGGCGATGGACCCAGGACCGTTGTCGATGATTTCGAGATAGGCGGTTCGGCCTGCCTTTTGGGCGATGTCCTTGCCGTTCAGGGTGATCCATTGCCATTGGTCTCCGGTCTCGATGTTTTTGCGGGTGCCCCCGAAGAGAAGTCCGTTGAACGGTTCCATGAAGTAGCCGTCGATGATGAGGCGAACCAGGCCCTTCCCTTTGACGAAGAGGCGGACGCCTTCGGGGTGGATCTCGAAAGTGGCGGTGCGAAGCACGCCGGAGAGCTTCTCGCCGTAGCGGCCACTGTCGAAGATGGCGTGTTCGGTCAGGCTGTTTTTGGTTGGCATCCAGTGCAGGGCCGGAACCGCGTCTTTTCCGAAGGCGTGGCCGGAGGGGAACCATCGACCTTGGTTGGGCAGCAGGAGTCCGGCGGGGAGATCTGATACTTGGGCCGGGGAGCCGAGCATGCCCTTGATTCTTTCATTGCCGGTGGCCGCCAGCTTTGCGAGCGCGGCAATCCCGGTGGCGATCTTTTGACCCGGATCTTGGCGGTGCTCATGGCGTCGGGTGCTCTGCAGGAAACCGGTCAGGGCGTAATAGTCGGCCGTCGAGATGGCATCGAACTTGTGGTCGTGGCAGCGGGCGCAGGCCACCGAGAGTCCGAGGAAGGATTTGGAGAAGGTGTCGACCATGTTGTCGATGCGGTCTGCTTCGTCCTTGCGGACATCGGTGGGGGAGTGGACCGCTTCGCCGAGATACCAGAAACCCGTGGCGATGAGGGATTCGTTGGTATCATTTTCGGGGTGGCGTCGTGGTTCGGGGAGAAGGTCACCGGCGATGTGTTCTGTGACGA
>JALQTQ010000311.1 GCA_023263995.1 Akkermansiaceae bacterium
GGAAGGAGGCCCTCAAGCTGGGCGACCAACTGATCCTGGAACTTCGGAAAGAGATGAGCGCGCGACCCGAACTCGCCACCAAATTTCTCTATGAAGTGGCCGGCCTTCACACCACCCTCGGGCGCCCCAGCGAAACGCTGACAGTCTATCGGGAAATCGGTGAACGTTTCGGGATGAACGACGAACTGCGGAGCCGCATGGCCGAGTGGTACAAATCGCGCGAACAACGAGACGAAGCCCGTCGGATCTATCAAGAATTTGAAAGCCGGGTCAGTGGCTTGAATCACCTCGCGTCGATGGATCTCGAGGACGGCAAGATCAAGGAAGCGATTGAAATCTATCGCAAGCTGATCGAAATCGATGGCGATCAAGCCGGTGACTACCTGTGGACCATCGCAGCATGTTACGAAAAGCTTTCCGACTGGAGGAAGGCCATCGCTTGCTACCGACAGGTCGACCGTTTTCCGTCCGACTCCTTCGCGATTGCCAAATGTCACCGTCAACTTGGGGAACAGAAGGAGGCCATCGTCCTCTACAACCAGATCAAGGTGGTGGAGACATCCGCACCCGAAGCCAGCCTGCAAATCGCTTTCACCTACGAGGAGGCCAAGGACAAGGAGAAGGCCATCCGCACCTTCCAACTCACCTGCAAACGGTATCCAAAATCCCCGCAGGCCAGCAGAGCCCACTCCCACCTCCAGAACGAATACAACATCAACGTCACCCTCGGGGGAACCGAGGAGGAATAGGAGGGGACGCTGACCATTTTTGAAAAAGAAAAGTTTCTTTCCTCGCTGAAACCGGTTCATCGTTTTCGGGATGTTGAATCCCTATGAGAGGACGCTGGAGAGAGTCATTGATCCGCCCACTGATCTTGCCGGTACCCTGAAACGCCTTGGTCCCGGTTTTGTTCTTTCGGCTTCCATCGTGGGTTCCGGCGAGTTGATCGCCACCACCCTTTTCGGAGCGAGGGCGGGCTTCACCTGCCTCTGGCTCATTCTCTTTTCCTGCCTCGTCAAGGTGGCGGTGCAAATTGAATTCGGACGTTTCGCCATTTACTCCGGGAAAACCTCGATGCAGGCGCTCGACGAGCTTCCCGGGCCACGTTTCGGCAAAGCCCGGACCGGTTGGGCAGTTTGGAGCTGGTTCGTCATTCAACTTCTCAAGACGATTCAGGTAGCCGGGATCATGGGAGCAGTGGCAGGGATTTGCTCGACCATTCTGGAGCTTGGTCCCCAGAGCGACCTTCTCTGGGCGGTCATTGCGGCAGCCTTCTCCACTCTGGTGGTTTCCCGGGGCATCTACGGGCCGATTGAAAAGTGGTCGATCATCATGATCGGGCTCTTCACCCTCATGACCCTCACCTCCGTGATTTCCCTGCAATGGACCCAGTTTGCCATCACCTCGGCCGATCTCGGATCGGGACTCACTTTTCACCTGCCATCCGGTCTCCTCTTGGTGGCCTTGGGAACCTTCAGCATCACCGGAGTGGGTGGCGATGAAATCATCACTTACAACTACTGGTTGATCGAGAAAGGGTATGCCGCTTACACCGGGCCGGAGCCGGAGTCTCCCTCTCCGGAGTGGTTCGAGAGAGCTCGGGGCTGGGTCCGTATCATGCAAATCGACGCGGTGCTTTCGATGGTTTGCTACACCTTTGTGACAGCTTTGTTTTACCTCCTTGGGGCGGCCATTCTTCACAGCCAACAACTTGATCCCGGGAAGGAGCTGGTGAACGTCCTTTCCCGGATGTATACCGACTCGCTGGGAGTGTGGGCCAAGGATCTTTTTCTTTTGGGAGCGCTCGTGGTCTTGCTCTCGACCCTTCTGGCAGCCCTCGGTGGTTGGACCCGGATGTTCTCCGATGCTTTCGGACGCTTTGGCTGGATCAACTTCTCAGATCCGGTCAAACGGAAGAAAACCATCGCCGTCCTCGCCCTCGCCTTCCCGGTCATCTGGACCGTCGAAGGCATGCTGATCAAGAAACCCGCCTTCATGGTGATCATTGGAGGATCGCTGACGATGCTCATCCTCTTGATCGTGGTCTTTGCCGCTTTTGTGATGCGCTATCGCTGGCTTCCCGATGAATTGAAACCATCAAAACGCTTTGATGCCATTCTCTGGCTCAGCAGCGCGGCAATCATTTTCGCCGGGGGCTTTTCTGCCATGGAATTCGCCTTCAAGTGAATCCAGATCAAACGGGGACTGGTAATTCTTCGATAATCGCGGAAACAATGGAGGCTCCAGTGCGTCCGGCATAGTGGGCATCGGCTTCGAGAACAAGACGGTGCCCGACCACTCCGGGGGCCAAAATCTGGATTGTTTCTGGCAAAACAAAATCTCGTCCCTCGAAGAGACTGAGGGCCTGGGCGACCCGGAGAAGATTGAGGGACGCACGCGCGCTGGCAGCGAGCTTGACCCCGGCATACCCCCGCGTTGCGGCGACCAGACGCACCAGGTATTCCTGCAAAACCGGAGAGATGGTGACCCGAGACACTGCAGCCCTGAGCGCAAGGATCTCATCACGGTTCACCACCGGGGTCAGTCGAGTAAGCGGGTGGGCTTCCTCTTGGGCATTCAAGATCGCTATTTCCTGTTCGACAGAGACGTATCCGAGGGAACATTGGTAGGCGAAACGATCCATCTGGGCTTCCGGAAGCGGGTAAGTTCCCCGCAGTTCAACCGGGTTTTGGGTGGCGATCACGAAAAAGAGCTCCCCGAGGTCAAAGCATTTCCCTTCGATCGTGATCTGCTTCTCGGCCATCGCCTCAAGCAGGGCGCTCTGGGTCCGGGGCGAGGCTCGATTGATTTCGTCAGCCAGCACGATATCCGCAAAGATCGGTCCGCGTTGAAACTCAAATTTCCCTCGGGTGGTATCCAAGATACTCACTCCGAGGAGATCGGAAGGCAGGAGGTCAGGAGTGAACTGAATCCGCTGAAAATCCGAGCCCCCGACGGAAGCCGCGATGGCTTTGGCCAGAGTCGTTTTTCCCGTTCCGGGAACGTCCTCGAGGAGGACATGACCGCCGGCCACCATCGTCGCCAAGACCCGTCGAACGGTCTCCTCCTGTCCCAGCATGACCTCTTTGACGGAGGCCTCGAGACGTTGCGCGATCTCCGTAGCCTCCGCCATCATTGGTCGGCAGCTTCCCGCTCGCGATTCCATTTCTCCCAGATTGGACGGGCGGTTTTCTGGTGCCACTACCGGAGATCCGTGATCGCGGCAAAGTCCTCGTTGGAAAGCGCCTCGGACAGCGCATCCATGCGATCTTCGTTTAAAAGCGAGATCCCGCGATTGACTTCGAGGGGAAGCTCGACGTCGACCAGCACCCGAAAACCACCCTCGACTGGAACGACGAAAAAGAGGGGACACTGCATTTCCTTTCCGTTTGCCACCACCGAGGCGAGTGAAACAGCCCGAAAGCGGCCGGAAGCCTGAGAGCCCAGCACCTGATCGGGTTCGTGGGCCGAGGCCGCTCCTTTCCGAAGATAGCCAACATCACGCAACAGATCCTTGGCTTTTTCGGGCCTTTCCCGGACCGCCGACATCTTGAGCAACGGTAACATCCCACCATTGCGTGCCACCCGACGCCAGTCGGTTACCAATTTGGTGGCCAACTCGGCATTGGCGGCCTCTCCTTTTCCGGCGTCAATGGTGACTTCCTTGAGGACATTTTGTAAA
>JALQTQ010000312.1 GCA_023263995.1 Akkermansiaceae bacterium
GTTGGTTGCGCTGAAGTCGGTTCTCGTGCGTCCTCGAGCTCATCGTCGAGTCTTCCCCAACCTCGGCAGGTCGAGGGCCACGAGGCGCAAATCGTCGCGGATTTGAAGGGCCATCTTGGTGCTCATTCCGCAGACGGCGGCGAAGGCTTCGAGGGTAGCTTGGTCCCGCTTTGGGATTCGAGGTCCTGCGGGTATGCGGGTGTTAGTTCCTGGGTTCATAGATTTTTTTTGAGGTCGGCGAGGGGCCACAATCCTTTATTTTACGTTCTTTTTTTTTCTGAAGTGGAAAACATACACCCGCACACCCGCAGACTACTTCTTCACAAAAAACCTCCGGACCTTCAAGTGTCGGTCTGCTTCCGCAGGTTCAATGATCGGTGAGTCACCGTCCGCCAGCCGTCCGAGATAGGTCCCACACGCTGCCGACCAAGTCCCGAAAAGAGACTTGGCTTGCACCTGCACCGGACTGTCACGATGGAGCAATCGACTTTCGATCTCGTTGGCGGTGAGAGTGGCAGGAAGATCCTCCCAGAGATACGAGCTGAAGGCGGTTGAGAGGATCTCCTCAAGGCGGGCCTCGGGTTTCATCGACTCGATGGCCTCCACAAGCTCCGGGTGACGCCAAGCCATGACCCCGGACCGTGAATCAGAAAGCTCATCCGGCACCTTGAACCCATCAAGGTGATTCACAAAAGCGGGAAGCTCGTCGATAATCATCCTGCGGAGTGCCTGCTTTCCTTCCGGCGTCGAGGTGTTCACGGGGGGAGTGATATTCTCCGTCTTTAGCAGGATCACCTTGTCGCTGGTATCGCTGTTGATCGGCGGCAGGACTAGCAGGTTCTCGGGCGTGTCATTACAACACACCATCACCCGCCAGACCGGGCGGGCTGACAATGAAGAGGTGTTGCGCTTCCTTAACTGGACTTCGTCGGAATAGATCGACTCCTTGAACGCTGAAGCAAAATTCATCCTGCTTCGGTGGTCGGTGGAACCTTGGCAATCGTCCAGCAAGAGGAGTTCGCTTGAAAAAAGATCATCGTTCCAGACCAGTCCCCCCGACCATGCGTTGTGAGGGTTGGCAGACCTTCCGCCCATGACTTGCTTGACCACGAAGGCCAGTAGACTTTTCCCGGCATTTGGCTTCCCGGCAAGACAGAGCATCGGCGCAGGATGATGCACGCCAGCCTTCACACTGCGATACGATCCGGCCAGCCATCCCATGAAGATCGTCTTTTGGGTAGGGTCAGGAAATGCCTCCCTAATGAAACCAGAAATGACGGGGAAGGCTCCCGGCTTGGGTTCAGGCAAAGCGGGTGATGTCAAGACGAGCATCGGCTTCCCGTCTGCGGATTGAATCAGGCCTTTCCGGTGGCCAGCCAAACTGCCTGACCATTCAACGTGTCGGTCGACCTCGGCATCGGCTACGGCATCCCTAGCGGCTTGCTTGGCCTCCTTTGCGTCGAGGTCATCAATGGTAACAAAGTGCCTTTGCACCCCGGTCACCACCGGAGTTTTCCGGCCGTAGGTCCTGAAGTAGTCGCCAGCATCCACGAGATACTTCCCGCTCGGTCCATCATAGTAGACGGCCTCGGGTTCGAAGATGATCTTTTCGGAACTTGTCGTCGAGGTCGCCACGGTCCCGGCCCCCATGACCAGACGAGCGTTTTCCTCGAAGCTCCCGGCTGAGTTGGCCGGGTCGAGAGATGCGCTTGTCAGGGTCCTCATTATGTGATCTTTCTCCGGGTCGATTGTGCCGAGCCCGAAACGATCGCTTTCAATCGCAACAACGTCAGTCGCAAGCCCCTGTTGCACCCGGGCCAGAACCATCTTCCAAAGTCTCCCGAGACCTCGGTCTGGGAAATGCTGGGCCGTCAATCCCAATTTTTGGGCGAGTTGGAGAACCTCTTTAGGGTCGCGCATTAGCGCCCCGAGAACCCGGCGCTGAGCATCGGCCACAAGGCTTGTTTCGTTTCTAACAATTTCGCCCTTGCGTTCCCGGCAATAGGAGCTATCACTCTTGCAATCAACCTTCGCCTCGTTCGGTCCTGCCGGGCGGGGCGTCGCGCTTTCGGGGGGTCTCATTTCAAACGTCCCTCTAGTTCGGGCTCCGGCTTCAATCCTTCTCCTGCCGCGATGAACTCCCGGAGGGAATCGACGTTCACTAGGCGGATTCCCTGCCTAGCGTTCCGCTTCCTGATTAGGGTTGACCTGATAGGCCCCCCATTGAAATCAAGTTGGGAATAGAGATATGTCTTTCCGATTCGAGCAAAGTCGAGGGCCTCGGAAACTTTAAGCCACTCGGGTTCTAACGGGTTCGTATGCGATTGCATACGTCCGATTTACCCATTGGAAAACTTCGGGTTGGCTTTACCCGTAGAACTTTCTTCAAAGTTTTTTTCGAAGGTCGCTCAAAGCCGCTTCAAATCGGGCCTTCGTCTTGGTGGTGCCATCTTCGAGGAATTCGATGTCGTCGCCCCAACTATCAAAATCAACTATCAGTTTTGATCGAAGAAACTCGGCGACATCTCGCCCGGTGGCCTTTTCGCCTCGGGCTAGTTTTTTCCGCATGAAAGCGAGGGCGGCCCCGGTCCACTCCCGGCGAGTCCCTTTCCTGTTTTGGTTCTCGGCCATAGGACGGCCCCTAGCGGCCTCCATGCGGCTCCCGGTCGCTTCATACTGCCCCGCGCATTCTCCGGCCCTAAAAGCGCATTCAAGGGCCTTCCAGATTGCCGGGGTGATTTCCTCGCCAGCCTCGGAAAGTTCATCCAAGGCCCCTTGCAATCGGTCGCTGGCCATCTCGGCAGGCAGGGAGCTTTGCAAGGATTCGAGGCTTGCCCCTTTCGTCCGGTCGCGGTTCCTCCATTCATCGGATTTTTGAAGGTGCTTCCGGTTGCCCGTCGTGGTGATTTCCTCGCCTTCCTGCGTGGTGAAGGTTGCCGTGACTTGCTGGCCTGCCGCCTTGAAAAAGGCCGCTTGCCGCTCAACCCATCCCTGAGAGTTCGAGCTTAGCCAATGACGGCTCTTTCCCGTTCCGGGTTTGCCTTGGCTTTCCCGTCCTTCGAGGTCGAGAAGGGAAGGGAAGACAATCTTCCGGTGATTTTCGCCGTCGTGGAAGACAAGCCCCCATTGTTCCCCCGGAAAAAGCAAAGTCTCTTGATCTTCGAGCGGCAAGCGTTCGTCGCGGAAAGCAACGTCCTCGCCGTCCAGTTTGCATCGGGTCTTGCAAATTGCGCGGAATCCTTTCCTGTGGAGTTCACGGGCCTTTTGAAGGACGCAATCCGGGAGGCCCGTGCTTGCCGTGGTCAGTTTCTTTTTCACGATTCGAGGAGGTTAGGGAGAGCTTCGGAAGCCTCTCGGATGGCCTTGTCTCCGATTTTCACATAAACTTGGTGAACAGCTTCCGAATCATGACCGATAAACTCTTTCACCACCGCTTGCGGAATGTCCGCCTCGTGCAAAAGGGTTACCGCTGTCGCCCGGAGACAATGAAAAGAAAGCTCTGTTTTTTTCCGCAGGCCGTCCCGGCCTTCTTTCGTCTTGCGGTGGGAAACTTTCTCCCGCAATCCGGCGGCGGCGAGGATGTTTGAAAATTGATTGCTCACTTGGGGGCTTCCTTTGTCGAGGTAAAGCTCGGCAAGCTCGGGATGAACAAAGGCCATGCGGTCCTTCGGTGCCTTCA
>JALQTQ010000313.1 GCA_023263995.1 Akkermansiaceae bacterium
ACGCGGCAGCGCGTAATGTGGCGCAAAAACTCGTGGCCGAGACCCCGATTTTCATGCGCTCCTTCAATCAAGCCGGGGATATCGGCCACCGTGCAACGCTCTTGGCCGTCGAGGGTGACAACCCCGACCTGGGGGGTCAGGGTGGTGAAGGGATAGGAGGCCACCTTTGGTTGCTTGGCCGAGATTCGTCCCAGCAGGGTGGATTTACCGGCATTGGGAAATCCCACCAGCCCGACATCGGCGATGCGACGCAACTCGAAGTAGAAAATGCCCTCGTCGCCTTCCGTTCCCAGTTCGCGTTCCTGCGGAGTTTGATTGGTGGCGGAGCGAAAATGAAAATTGCCGCGCCCCCCTTTTCCGCCCTCCAAGAGGACAAATTCCTGACCCTCTTCGGTGAGGTCGCAAACCGGGATCAATTCGACTCCGTCCTCGCTACGCTCCAGGGCCACGGCCTCGCGCACATCGGCAGCCGGGCTGCGGTAGACCACCGTCCCGGGTGGAACGCGACCGATTTTCGACTTCCCATCACGGCCATGACGTTTCCAGCTCTGGCCCATCGATCCGTCCTCGGCAAACAACTTGGGATCGTAGTGAAAGGCCCGGAGGTTGTCGGTGTTGCCATCGACCACCAGCTTGACGTCACCGCCGTCACCGCCATCGCCACCGTCGGGGCCACCGCGTGGGACGTATTTTTCCCGTCGAAAACTCACTACCCCGTGTCCGCCATTTCCCGCCCGGCAATGGACCCGGATGTGGTCTACAAATGATTTGTCCCGTTTCATCACGCAATCTTTCCAAAAGTCTTCATCAGGGAAACCTCAAGCGCCAAGGCTTCGACCACATTGGTTTCGAGGAGGTGGCGCAGTTCCGCGATTGCCGCCACGCGCCGCAAGAGGCCATCCATTTCCTCGTCGGCCACCGCCGCCGCCATCACCTCGCGGTATTCGGGAAATGCCATTCCCTCTCCGCCCGCCTTGACCCGGAGCAAGTCCCCGACCCAAGCTTGAATCGTTCCAAGCATGTGGGATCGCTCGCCGAGATAGTCGGCCGAGGCCTGCGCAAGATACATTTTCTCCCGATCATCGAGCCAGCGGGCGTCGACCACCTTTTGATATTTCGCCCGTTCTTCCTTGAAGGTGGCAGCGTGTTTTTCCTCGATCGCGGCCTTGCGTTCCCTGAGGAGTCCTTCCAACCCGGCTTTGACCGCGAGACCGGATTCCATGGCCCCGATTCCCCGGGAGGTCACCTCCGACATCATCGCGAGGACAAGGTCAACGCCTTCCGGCCGACCACGCTCCCGATCCGGAGCCAGAGCGAGATGCACGCAACGGGACCAGATCGTCGCCAACAACTTCTCGGGTTCGCTCGAAAGCAGCAGGAGGAGACTCTCGCGGGGCGGCTCCTCGAGGGTCTTGAGAAAGGCATTGGCTGCCGAATCCCCCATCCGGTCGGCATCGACGATCACCCCAATCTTCCAAGTGCCTTCGGGTGATGAACGATTCATCATCTTTTCAAGGTCGCGGATGTCATCGACTGAGATCTGACGGGACTTCGAGCGCGGGCGAACCACTCGCAGGTATTCGCCTTCCTGCTCGGCGAGTTCCGGTGTTTCCTCGTCGACCGGCTCACCCCAGAGGTCGGCTTCGGCATTTTTTTTTCCATTTAAGAGGTGAGCGAGACGAGCAGCCAGCTCCTCCTTGCCGCTCCCCATTGGGCCAGTGACCAAGAAAGCATGCGCCAGCCGGCCCCGATCATGGGCCGCTGCCACCAGCTCAAATGCTTTTGCCACCGAAAAGGCCATGCGCGGACGCTATCCCGCCGTTGCCCTTCCCGCAAGACCAGACCCGGATCCCGCCTTTGATCTGGCACAATCCTGGCCCCAGCAGTAGGGTTCATCCGAAATGGTTTCGATGATTTCTTCCATCTTCGTCTTACTGGCTCTCGGATCCTTCGTTTTAGCCGCCGAGGCCCCGCCTACCCACCGCGAGCGCGGGCGAGTCATTCTCAAGGAAATTCTCGCGCAAGCGTGGGCGGCCTCATGGCACGAAGCCACCTTGGAAAACGTCCGGCTGGTCGCGCAAAAAAAAGACCTGGCCCACCCCACCGGACTGCCCCCGGTCTGGCATGCCGAGCTCAAGGGACCCGATGGCCGGACAGGCTACCTGATGTGGGATAACAAGAAGGAGGGTCGCTTGGTCGAGTTTGCCCTCGACGACACCCTCCCGGTCAAGGGGGCAATCAACGGAGTCCCCCCGCTTCAACAGTTCCCGGTGATCGACCCCGACGGCAAGGCGATGGCCTCGGGGTGTGTTCCCACCTCAGCCGCCAGCTTGCTGAGCTACTGGATCGAACGTCGGCACCAGGACGCCCCGCCCACCCGCGAGGTGACGCTCACTCTGCGAAAACAGCTCCGTATGATTCCCTTTCCCGACACTGACGGGTTCACTCCCGACGGCATGACCCTGGCCGGGGCTCTCCCAATTTCGATGGCCAAGGTGCTGGAAAATGAAGTGACTCGACGGAAGTGGCCTCTTGCAGTGCGCCATCTCCCCTTTTCCATGAAATACTTCCGGGAGGAAATCGCGGCCGGTCACCCTACCCTCCTTGCCTGCACGGTCCGAGTGCCCCATCTGCCACATCTCTCCTGGGGACACGCCGTGGTCGGAATCGCGGCCAGCCGGATCGATGAAGTCGATCTCGTGGGAATCCATGACAATTTCTACCCGACCCGAAATCCCGGGACGATTCGATGGATTGGCAGCAACGCCTTTCGCAGCCTCACCGTGGTCGTTCCGAAAGAAAACTGAGTTGGAGTCAACTGGCCCAATCGATCCAGTCAGCGTCGGTCAAGACCTCCCCGAGCAAGGGGGTCGGACAGAGCTCCTCCAAAATCATGCGGTTGGTGGTGGCAGCAATATCGCGTTCGGCCTCGAGATGATTCAAGACCACGCCCAAACATTCCAGCCCGGCAGCCCGGACCGCCTTCACCGTGAGCAGGGTATGATTGAGCGTTCCCAGCCAGTTGGCCGCCACCACAAGGACCGGAAAGCCCAGCGCTTTGGCGTAATCAGGAAAAGAGAACCCTTCCCCCATCGGGACCTCCCAACCACCCACACCCTCCACCACGGTGAATTCATGAGAATCTCGTACATTATGGATATGAGTCACCAAGGAGTCCAGTTCGAGGCTTTTCCCCTCGATGCGCGAGGCCACCAAAGGAGCCACTGGGGTGTGAAACCACCATGGGTTGATGACATCGAGATCGATGGTACCGCCGTTGGCCTGCCACAGTCTTTCGGCGTCTTCGCGCGACCCACTGAGGACCGGTTTGAGTCCCACGGCGGACCTCCCTTTTTTTCGCAGCTCCTCGACAAGCAGGGCAGAAACCCAAGTCTTACCGATCCCGGTGTCGGTTCCGGTCACCAGGAGCCCGTTTCCCTCGTCCCACCTCATCGCGACAAGCCCTCCTTCACTGCTTCGGTGAACGGGTTGCGGTTTCCAAGGAGGTGCGAGTTAATCAGATACCAGATCGCGATCGCCAGAGCCAGAGCGGCCAGTTTCACCGCCCAGTTCCTCAGGAGCCATTTCTTCAGATGCTTCACCATGAGTTAGAAAGATGTCTTCAAGTTTCTCGCGGAACTCCTCTTCCGAGAGGTTTCGGTGGATCTTACCATC
>JALQTQ010000314.1 GCA_023263995.1 Akkermansiaceae bacterium
AGACGTCGGGGTGCCAGAGGGTGTCACCCGATGCTGATTTTACTCCACCCAGATTGAAATGGTGGACGTGTCCGCGGACGCGACCACTCACTGTAAGATGGATGGATTTGCGGTCAGGGGCCACGGTGACTTTTTCGATTTGCGGAGTGACCTTGTCGACCTCCGGGCTGCCGTATCCGCTTTGGTAGATGTAGGTCCAAGCAGCGGTTTGGTAGGACTTGAGATTTTGGGCCGAGACGGGGTCGACCGGTTCGGTGAAGGTGATGGTGAAGCCGTCGGGCTTGGCGTGCATCTCGTGCATTTCGAAGGGGGTCTTTCCGGTCCAGCGAACCCGCTCGAAGGTGAAGGTCTTGCCGCCGCGGGCAGCCCATCCACGGTTGGAACCTCCCACAAAGAGAGTGGCTTCCTCACCGAGGCGGGCGGGAATGATGCCGCAGCGGAAGTCCTCAAGGAACTTCCAGACGGCTCCTTGGTAATAGCCCTTGACCTTCTCGAGGTAGACCCGCTGCACCTGCGAGTGGGTTTGTTCCCCGACAAGAACCTGTCCCTGGAACGGGCCGAACTTGCCGTCGGTCTTGTCGTAAATCACCGCGGTGGGTGACTGCCCGACTTTGCCATGAGGCAGAATAACGGCCGGGGGAATGATGCGAGGGTCTTTGTCGTGTTCCACCACCATGCGGGAGCCGCTTTGGGGATTGGGAGGTTCTTCCATGCCCTCCACCAGTTTGACGTATTTGTTGCCAGTGGGGTTGCCCATGAAGCCACCGGGCTTGAGCCATTTCAACGAGGACGAGCCGTTCCAGAGGCCTTGGTTGTCTGTGTAGAAGCAATCGCCGGCTTGGTTGTACCCGATGCCGCCGGGCGAGCGGATGCCGGGACAGGTGGGGATAACGGTGCCATCGAGGTTGTAGCGGTAGCACCAACCGCGCCAGGGCGACTGGTCACTGGCTCCGCCGGAGCCGGTGAGGCAATGCACCACCCAGATGTTGCCCTCGGGGTCGGGGTCGGAGCCGAAGTTGTATTCGTGGTAGTCGCCATTGATGCCCCAGTGGTGGGTGACGGTCTCGAAGAGATCGGCCCGTCCGTCGCCATCGGTATCGGTCAGCTTGGTGATTTCGGGGCGCTGAGTCAGGAAGAGCGAGCCGTTCCGATAAAACATCCCGAGGGGTTCGTGGAGGCCGCGGGCGAAGAGAGTCCACTTGACCTTGGACAAGTCTTCCTCGTAGGCACCTTCGCAGATCCAGACGTCGCCGCGCCGGGAGGACACCGCGACTTTCTTGTCGGGCATGATGGCGATGGAGCCCAACTCGAGCACCTCGCCTTCCGGAGTGGGGATTTCTTCGCGGAGGTAAAACTCCGGCTGCCGAGGGTCGGCGAGGGCGGTGGAAAGGAGGGCGGTGGAGATCAGGAGTGATTTCATGGGATCAAATCGGAGGACTTCCGGGGGGGGCTTAGTTCCAGGTGTAGTCGATGATGACTTTGTGTTTGCCGGGAGTGAGCGGGAGCGGAACGAGGAGTTCGTTGTCCCGTGTGAAGGGCGGAAGGCTTGACTCTGTCACCATCACCTTGAGTTCCCCGTTGAAGGAAAAGCTCTGGGGGTCGAGGGCCTCTACCTGACCGCCACTGAGCACCCGGAAGTAGGCCTGCTGGTCGGCCGAACCGGGGGAGGGGACCTCCACGATCAAGGTGCGGGTGAGGCCGGATCCGTCTGCCTTGGGAAGCGGAGTGTCGGATACGGCGAGGGGGCCGAAGTGATAAAGGAAGGTCGGTTGTTGTCGGTCACTGAGGCGGTATCCCTTGAAGGCCGGCTTGAATTTCGGGTCAGCACTGCCCGGCCACGCCGTCGTCTGGCTGTCAAGGATGGCGAAGGCGGGACCACGGTTGAGCGTCACCACGCTTTCGCCGGCCGGGGGTTCGAAGCCCTGGCCGCGTCCTGTCCAGTGGCGTCCTCCATCGATGAAAGCTCCTTTCCAGAGCAAATCGACGCTCATTGAATCGGCGCTGAAAGCGAGGTTGACGCCTTCCGAGTATCCGACTCCGATGCCCCGTGGGTCGGTGCCCGCAATGAAGTTGCGGTAGATCGTGGCTTCGCCGGAGGGCGCAACGATGGGGATAGAATTGCCGCCGCTGCCTCCGCGGGCTGGTTTGCTTTCCGACAGGGCCTGGTTCTTGACGCCAGGCCCGGACCACGAAAGAGCGATGACTTCCTCGCCGGTCAGTTCGAAGAATTCCACTCTAAGATCGTTGCGTCCCTTCTTGAGTTTGACCGAAGCCTTGCTCGGCTTGCCGGCGGGTCCGACGCGGTCGCGCTTGATGATTTCCTTGCCATTGATGGAAAGAGCTCCGCCGTCGTCGGTGTCAAAAGTGAAGGTGTATTTACCATCGGTCGGGGCCTCGATCCAGCCGGTCCAGACGAGACCGAAGTTGTCGGCGGAAGCCTTGCCGAGGGCGGCGTGCTTGAGCGAGAGAAGGCCATCTTTTTCCTCCTCGGCATTGATGGCCTTTGACTTGCGAAGGGCTGAGAGGCTGTCGAAGGCCCCGAGGTGGGTGTAGGAAAGGAGGTCTCGGATCGGGGGGGCTTTCTCGATGGGGTATTTTTTCAGCAGATCCGGGGCTTTCCACATGTCGCTTTGCTTGGCCGTGGCCTTGCGCATGGCTGCGATTTGTTGGGCGTTGACGGGGGAGTGCCGGTGTCCCCAACTCGATCGGACGTAGCTGATGATGTCCGCAATCTGCTTGTCGGTCAGGGAGTCCTTGTGGGGAGGCATCACCAGATTGAATTTCTTGCCATCCACCTCGAGCGGCCCCTGCAGTCCGTGGAGGACGATCTCAATGATTCGTTCGGGTTTGCCGCCGACCCATTCGCTCTTGGCAAGGGGAGGAAATTGACCGCCAGCGATTCCTTCGCCATTGGGAGCGTGACAGGCACCGCAGTATTGTTCGTAGGGAGCCTTGCCTGGGTGCGTGGCTGCCATGAGTGAGCCAAGGAGGAGAAATGGTGAAAAAGGTAGGAGACCGGAGAAGAGTGACTTCATGGAAAGGAGTGAAGGAATCATCAATACGGCTGTCTGGAGCTTGTCTGACAAAAAAGAAGAGAAAAGTTCGAGTGCTGGCGGGAGGCGATCTTCTTGGTTCACCGGCGGGAACATGTTATCTTCCCTTTATGGACAGTTTGATTGAGCATCTCGAGGCTGGAAAAGATTTGCAACCGCGCGAGGTGAGCACGGCGGCGGAATTCTTATTGGTGGAAGGCGGTGAGGTGGAGAAGAAGGCCCGCCTGCTGAAAGCCCTTGCAACCAAGGGTGAGACCGCAGCCGAGATTGCCGAGTTTGTCGCGGTCTTTTTGGAAAAGGCCGAGAAGCCGTCCTTTCTCGGCTGGGAGTTTGACGGACCGACCATCGATGTTTGTGGGACTGGCGGGGACAAACTTGATTTGTTCAACGTTTCGACCACGAGCATGTTTCTGGTGGCGGCGGCTGGGGGGGTGGTGATCAAGCATGGGAACCGGGGGATCACTTCTAAAAGTGGGGGAGCCGACGTCTTGGAGGCTCTCGGGGTGCGAGTTGATCTCCCGTCCGAGCAGGTCGGGACTTGTCTCGAGAAGGCCGGGGTGGGCTTTCTCTTCGCCCCAAAGTATCATCCGGCCTTCAAAGCGGTAGTC
>JALQTQ010000315.1 GCA_023263995.1 Akkermansiaceae bacterium
TCACGGGTCTGGGCCGGGTGGGAACATTTCGGCGGCGAAGTGGGCGGTCCAGTAAGCCACTTTGTTAAGGTGGCCGTGATTTGGATTCATGCTGGCGCATTTCGGGCAAGTGTCCCTCTGGCATTGGTCTCCGTCGTTACCGAAGGGAGTGAAGAGGGGCTCCCAGTTTTCCGGCGGTTGGTCCTCGAGGCGATGGGCGTAGAACTTCATGGTTTCGGAGTCGGGCGAGAGGGCAGATTCCTTGCGAGAGTTCCTCCGTTGAACGTTGGTGGGGTTTCAACGCCACAATTGAAAACCTGGTAGGCAGCGGTGTGGAGGGCCTTGGCTTTGCCGGAATAGGCGTTGGTCGCGCTGATCGCGGCTTCCACGCAACTGCTCATGGAGCCGGAACGGTCGAGGACAAGGCCAAGGGGAGAATGGGTGGCTTTCATCGGGGGCGATTTTTATTTCAGGTCAGTTGAGTCTTTTTCCTTTTCGAGCTATGACTCGAAAACCGACGGGTGAAAGATACCAGAGGGGTTTTCTGAGAAAAGGCGTTTTTATCAAAAGAGGCTAAAAAAACGATGGGTAATCGAACGAGTGAGGAGAACTGGGCGGCGCGGGAGCGTTTGGGTGCGGTGGAGCGAATGCTGTGGTGGCGGGGGCATGTCGGGCGCCCGGATTTGCGGGAGCTTTTCGGGCTGTCTCCGGCCCAGGCTTCCGCTGATCTTCAGCGGTATCAGGAGTTGAATCCGGGAGCGATGGTGTATCAGGTCAGGCGGAAGCGTTATGAGGCGGTGGCGGGAATGGTGCCGGTGATGGGGGTTCCGGATTTTGGGGAAGCGGTGAGGGTGTTTCTGGGGGGGGAGGTGGTGAGTGGGTTGGGCTCAGGTGGAGGGAGTGATTTGGTGGCGGAGGTGTTGCCACCGGTCAGGGCGGTCGAGCCTCAGGTGGAGCAGGCGGTGGTCAGGTGCCTGCTGAATGGTTGCCGGATGCGGATGGTTTACCGGGCGGTGCGGCGGGGCGATGAGCAGAGTGGGATGGCGAGATGGTTGCGACCGGCGCGTTTGGTTTGGGATGGGGCCCGCTGGCATGTCCGCGGGTGGTGCGAGCTCCGTGAGCGTTATGCCGATTTTGTGATGTCACGGATTGTCGGGGTCGATGAGATTGTCGACGGGGAAAGTCCGTTGCCTCGCGATGAGGATTGGGAGTGTTGGGAGACGCTGGAATTGCGCCCGAACCCCTTGCTGGGTGAGGAGGGGATGGCGGCGTTGCGTTTTGACTATGGGATGGGACGCAAGAAGCTGTTGAAGCTGAAAGTGCGGAAGGCCTTGAAGCGTTACCTCCGGGAGCGAATGGGGGTCGCTGAGAAAGAGGCTGAGCGGTTTTGGGTGGAAGAGTGATCAACCGGGGCGCCGGGCAAGGCGTTCCGGGAGCGGGTGGGGATCTTCAGTGTTTGGTGATCGAGTGGTGGAGCAGGGTGGTGGCGGGCAGGAAGAAGAAGAGAGTGAGGAGGGCGAGGAAGGAGGCGCAGTAAGTCTGCGTGCTCACGTTGATCCCGAAGATTGTCTTCTCGCGGGCCATGAAAATGAGAGGTTGGTCGCGGCGGCGCACGTCGATGCGGAGGGTTTCGGCGAGTTCGACCATGCCATCGACGCGGTCGTTCACGAAGAATTGCGAGACTGGCCGGTCTTTCTGACCGGGGGGCGGGAGGGAATCCGACTGCAGGCGTGCCAGCTCGGCGAGAGGGTCTGAGAGGATGTGACGTGCGGTCTTGGAGTCGGAAGCAAGAGCGGCGTAGAGGACGCGCAGCTTGTCTCCATTTTCGGAGAGGAAACGTCGTTCTTGATCATTGAGCGAGGACTTTTCCTTGAGGGTGTCGATGGAATCTTGCAGGGGTTGGCGAGCTTTTTCGAAGGGGTTCTGAGTGGCTTGGGAGACCATGCTGCCTTCGAAAGCGTATCGCAGCGGCATGATGGTTGAGGGAACAGGTTCGCTACCGGCATCGCGTCCTTGGTCGGCTCCGATAAAGAGACCGCGATTCATCTCCGAGAACGGAATGAGGGCGCCGGCGAGGAGGATTTGTGGCACGAGGGTGAGGGGGATCGCGCCGAGGGCGGTCCGTTCTGAGCGGGCCATGACCGAAATCATGAGGGCGAGAGAGGTGCCGCAACAGCCCGTGAGGATCATCCAGCCGAGGTGGACCCAGAACATCCCGCGGAGTTCGAGCATGGCTTGGGAGACGAAGATGAAGACCGAGGCCTGCAGGGCGATGAGGGCGGTGAGGACGAGGAATTTCGAGCCGAGGTAGAGCAAAGGGTGGGGGCGGCAGTTGCGTTCCCGGCGGAGGGTGGGGCGGTCGCGGAGGACCTCGGTGGCGCTGTTGGTGAGCCCGAAGAACATGGCCACGGTGACCGCGAGGAAAAGGTAAGAGGGGAGGTGAAGGGCGGAGTGGAACTGGTAGGAGCCATCGGGCGAGGCCCGCAGGGTCAGCCCGATGAGCGTGGCGAGGAGGGGGGCTTCAAGGAAGACGGAGAATAAGGTGCCGCGGTGGCGAAATTTCGACTTGGCCGAACGAGCCAGATGGGTCTTGAAGATCATCCATTTTTGACGTCGTCCGTGGCTTGGCGGTTCTGGCGCGGGGATTGGGTCGCCTGCCATGGGAACCAGGGACGAATCGCTGGTGGGGGTTGATCGGGAGAGGTGATCGAGGACACGGTGATTTTCAAAGCGCTCCTGCCAGAACTCCGGCGGGAAGCGTCGACCGGCCTTGCTGCCGGGGTGACGGCCGAGCATTGAGGTTTCGAGGACCTCGAAGACGAAGTCGGCTCCGCGGGCGGCCGAGGCCTCATCACGGTCGATGCCGAGGTCGCGCACGGCATCCGTGAAATAGGCACGCAGGTTGGATGGGGTGCCAAAGAAGGCCATCTTGCCTCCGCGATCGAGGAGGAGGACGAGGTCGAAGGCGTCGAGGACTTTCTCGCTGGGGCGGTGGAGCGAAGCCACCACGATCTTGTCCTGGGCGAGGCCGTGGAGGGATTCGATGACATTTTCGGCGTCCTTGGAAGAAAGGCCGGAGATTGGTTCATCGAAGAGGAAGATTTCGCCGCCCCCGATGAGGTCGAGTCCGGCGTTGAGGCGGGAGCGTTCCCCGCCGCTGAGGCTTTTGGATTCCGGGCTGCCAACCTGTCGGTCGCCGATGCGTTCGAGGCCGAGTTCTCCGAGAAGGTAAGAGACGCGTTTCGCGATGGCGGCCTCGGAGAGGTGAGGGCGCCGGATGGCAGCGGCGTGGGCGAGATGTTCCCGGGCAGTGAGCTTTTCGCCGAGAGCTTCCTCCTGCGGCATGAAGGAGATGAGAGGGGCGAGACGGCTTGAGCCTTCGTAGAGAGAGATGCCGTTGAGGCGGATCGTGCCGCTTTTAGGGCGTCGTTGACCGGCGAGGATTTCCAGCAAGGTACTCTTGCCGCTACCACTCGGTCCGATGATGCACATCATTTGACCGCGGAGGAGTTTGAAGCTCAGGCTGTCGATGGCCTTTCCCCCTTTCCAGAAGCGGTGGTTGAGGTTTTCCACCACGAGGTCGCGGACAAGGTTTCTTTCCTCGTCGAGAATGTTGTCGGAGAAGCGGCAACGCAGGGCCTGACGATCGCTGAGCCGGA